>JACMKU010000121.1 GCA_014379965.1 Chitinophagaceae bacterium | reverse complement strand
GTTGATGAAACAAGCTGCTGCAGTCGATGCCGCGCCTGTAAATAATACGACCTACACAGCCAACTCCGCTTTTGGTGCGGGGACTCAAGTGGGTACTGGCAACTACGTTGTCTTCAACGCCACTGGTAATTCGGTTCTGGTCACTGGGCTAACCCAGAATACTACATATCATTTCTCCGTATTTGAATTTAATGATTTCGGCGCCACTTCTCAGTTCCTGCTTACCAGTCCCGCCATAGGAAGTGCCGTTACCTCTAGTGTCTTGCCGGTGACCTTCATTGATTTTACCGGGCGCAATGTGAAGAATGAGATCAAGCTCGAATGGAGTACTTCACAGGAATTCAACAGCGCGAAGTTCGAAATCCAGAAGGCCTCACAGAATGTATCGCAGGACTTCGTTACAATAGGTATTGTACAGGCTTCTGGTGAGAGTGCGAGCCGCAGGGATTATCACTTCACGGATATCGATCCTCTTCAAAGTGTCAATTACTTTAGGATAAGACAGGTAGACAGGGATGGACGATTCATGTACTCCCGAACTATCAGTGTGAGATATGAACCAACGGGATTAGTGAGAAGGATCGTGAACCCGGTACAGGAGAATTTGTTTATCCAGCTCAGTTTCTTCGAGAACAATCCAGGCAACGAATGGAGATTATACGACATGGGTGGAAGGCTCATTCACAGGGCGGCGATTCTCGACCAGGTGATCAATGCACCGCTGCCGCACGTACGGGGAGGAATATATATCGTGGAGGTGCGGCTCGGATCAAGAGTAGAAAGAATAAGAATTTTAAAAGGGAATTAAGAATTTAACGCAACATATTTTTCAGCACCTAAAAATTTTAACTATGGGACTTCATTTAGGAGAAGTGTCTCCAAATTTTACTGCACAATCGACCATCGGGGAAATCAATTTTCATGAATACCTCGGGAATAGTTGGGGAGTATTGTTCTCTCATCCCGCAGACTTTACTCCCGTATGCACCACCGAGCTTGGCAAAACATCATTGATGATGGAAGAATTTGTAAAACGAAACGTGAAAGTCCTCGCTATGAGTGTGGATCCACTTGAGAAGCACATGGGATGGATCAGTGATATTAATGAAACTCAGAATTGCAAAGTGAGCTTCCCGATAATAGCGGATCCTGATCGCAAGGTGGCGCTGCTTTATGACATGATTCATCCCGCGTCTTCTGAAAATTTCACAGTGCGTTCGCTGTTTATTGTCGGACCTGATAAAAAAATCAAGTTGATGATAACATATCCGCAGTCCACTGGAAGGAATTTCCATGAGATCCTGAGGGCAATAGACTCACTGCAGCTAACTGCGAATTATAGTGTCTCTACTCCAGCTGACTGGAAACATGGAGAGGATGTGATTATCATACCGGCAATCACCACCGACGACGCCCGGACACGATTTCCTAAGGGCATCAAAATAGTCAAGCCCTACCTAAGGTATACGCCTCAGCCAGACCTTGCATAAATCTTATTCATTTACCAAACCAAACCTAAATCATGAAATTATTCAATCACATTTCCAGCACCTGGCGGCGGTCAATAATGCCATTGACGATCTTTGCTTTAGTTATCCATGGTTGTTGCATACCCCCTGGTGCTTTCGAAGCAAAGAACAAACCGTGCAATTGCGGTGACGACAAGAAGAGTCTCGCAGAAAATGAACCACAGGATAAGGAAACCCAGGATGTATCGCTGCCGATTGGAAAAGGTGGGGGCTTGAGTGCGACATCGGTACAGGGCTGGCCCTCACAATGGCCGGCTGCGAAGGTGGAAGAGGATAAGAAACTACCGCTTGGTATCAAGGCCATCACGACCTCAGTGATTGCCGGACCTAATGTTTCCTTCAAAAGTGTAAAAGATTCGGACGACAATGGCGACAACAAGCCAGGTATAGGATTCCAGATCGGAGTCGGGAGTAGTTATCATTTTTCAAAAGAGTTTGCAGTGAGAACTTCGCTTCTCCTTAAACAAAACAATGCGAGGGAAGTGTATAGCTTTTCAACTCCCGGAGAGCCGGGCGGCAATCCTATAGTTGAGGAATTTAAGTCAAACTACAGTTTTAGCTACTTGTCTGTTCCTATCCTTGCTGAATGGAAACTGTCGAAGCAACTTACTGCAGTCGCTGGTCCGGAGTTGAATTATCTGTTAGGCGCGTCTGTCAAGACCACCGGGTATGGTGACGAGGACAAGACAAAAATTACCGACAACGCGGTAAGGTTTGGGGCCGGTGTACAACTTGGATTGAGATACAGGTTACCGGGGTCGCCGATTGGCTTTCAGCTTCTATACGATCATCGCCTCTCAAGACTCAATGAAAAAAACGAATCAGACTACAATCCAGGTGGCGGCAGTTATGAATCACCTGCATGGCGAATGAGCGGGTTTCAATTGGGTATGGATTTCTCGCTTTGCAATTTGCTCGAGAAAAAATAGGCTACGAGAATGTAAAATCTAAAATCTAGAATGTAAAATGCAAAAGGTGATCAGACTTTAGGGAGGAAATCACCGCATAATTGGGTGCTCACCCTTTTACATTCTAGATTTTAGATTTTACATTCCTTATGATATGTTTAATATTCAAACTTCCGCAGCGTCGGTGCTTTCCACCACGTGATCACAACTACCAACAGGGTCATTACGCCACCGAAGACCACGGAAGGAACTACTCCCATGAGCCGGGCCGTGAGACCGCTTTCGAACTGGCCGAGTTCATTGCTCGAATTGATGAACATGGACCCAACGCTACTCACCCTGCCACGCATGTGATCCGGGGTCTTCAGTTGCATAACGGTGCCTCTTACTACAACACTAATGCCGTCGAGCATGCCGGCTACAAGCAACACGACGAACGAGAAGAGGAACCATTTGGAAATGCCGAACAGGATAATGCAAATGCCGAATCCTGCTACCGCGAGGAACAACTTCTTTCCCTGTGCTTTCTTCATGGGATAAAGGGTGAGCGAGATCACGCTTAAGATCGCCCCGATATCGACAGCCGCATTTAGCCAACCGAATCCCATCGGGCCTACTTGCAGGATGTCTTTTGCGTATACCGGCACCATGGCGACCGCTCCACCGAATAATACTGCGAACATATCTAGTGTGAATGCACCGAGAATCTCTTTCGTCTGGAACACGAATCGCAGTCCTTCCTTCACACTTTCCCAGGTCTTCTTTTCACCGCTCTGTTGCATAGGCGGTTTCGGCTTTAGCCTGGACAATACAGTGATGGCAATGACCAACATTACGCATACAACTACCAAGGTGCCTGTGATTCCAAGTTTCCAAATCAGGAAACCCGCCGTGGCGTGGCCCGACACCGACGCCGACAACCAACTCCCCTGGTTCCATGTGGTAGCATTCTGTAAATACTGGCGCGGGACAACGTTCGCAACCATTGCGGAAAACGTGGGACCCGTAAAAGATCGAATGATGCCAGTGCAAAAAATGACCGCATAGATGGATATTGTAATACCACGATTGCTGAGATGCAGTTCGATGAAGTCAGTGGAAAGAAAGAGCAGAAGCGCCGCGGCGCAGAAATAGAAAATAACTCCTCTTAGCATCAACTTCCTTTTTTCACTCTGGTCTATCACATGCCCCGCATAAAGTGCGGTGCAGATTGCGGGAATGACTTCGGAAAGGCCAATGAGACCAATAGCAAATGGATCGCCAGTCAATTCGTATACCCACCATCCCACCAATGTGCTCATCATCCGCAGCGCGACGATAAATGTAAACCGCCCGATCATGAGGTTCTTAAACTCCGGTATACGTACCGAGGCAAAGGGATCGTTGGTTATTTGTGTGACGGGGGTGGTTTCGGGCATTTATGCTGGTTGAATGAGTTTGTTGAGTTGATTAAGTTGATTGAGTTGATTGAGTTGATTTGGTTGCCAATTTTTAGTCCAGTTATGAGTGGGCTTCCACGCCTAATCAACCTAATCAACCCAATCAACCCAATCAACTCACACTTACCGGTTAACTACGGCAATGTCAAATAATGCTGTCCCTCCCCATAATCGTTCTCCAAAGCATCAAGCACTACCTTGAGGTGCTTTTCATTTCCAAGGAAGTCGGCATTGGAAGTATCGATGATCAAAGTCTTTACATTATGCTGACGAATGTAATTTGTATACGTCTCCTGGATATTGAAGAGATACTCGTCGCCGATATTCTGCTCATATGACCTGTTTCTCTTTTTGATATTCGCCTGGAGTTTATTGACCGGGGCGTGAAGGTAGATGAGCAGGTCAGGCTGGATCAACTGTTGGTGAATGATTTCAAAGAGGCGCTGATAGAGTCTGAATTCTTCATCTGACAGCGTAACCTTTGCAAAGAGTAGACATTTCGTAAATAGATAGTCAGAGACGGTCAGGTTCTGAAACATATCCTTTTGTTGCAAAAGCTCCTTAAGCTGCTTGAATCGTTCAGCCATGAAGAACAATTCAAGTGGGAAGGCGTATTGGGACGGGTTTTCGTAGAATTTTGGAAGAAAAGGATTCTCGGCAAATTCCTCGAGGATGAGACGGGCGTTGTAATGTTTGGAAAGCAAGTGTGCCAATGTCGTCTTCCCCGCGCCTATGTTTCCCTCTATGGTTATGAAATGATAATTCATGTAAAACTTTCCTGCTCTTTATCTGTAGCCTTTTACCAGTGTGCGCAAAATAACAGAATTGATGCTGTCCTTTAGGAATCAGGAATATAATGTGGATAAATCCAGAAGTAAATTCACTCAACGCCGCCGGTACGCCTCACCAGTAGGGGATCCGGGCAATCTTCGAGTAGGGTTGCCACCGTCTTTCTGATTACGGGATGAATTATTTCTGGAGCGATCTCGTAGAGCGGTGCCAATACAAAACGCCGGTTCTGCATTTCTGGATGGGGGATCTTCAGCGAAGATGATCGCTGTACCAGGTCATTGAAGAAGATAATATCTATGTCAATGACCCTTTCGCCATATTTTACTTCGCGCACCCTACCAATCGTCTTTTCAGTAAGCAATAGGGACTTCATCAGGCGGTCAGGGTCCATTGGTGTCGAAATCTCAAGGGCCTGGTTGAGAAAACTTCTCTGGTCGGTCTTACCCCAGGCAGCCGTTTCATAAATAGACGAAGCCTGGATTATTTCTGCATACTCAGCGATTAAATTTCTCGCTTTCGCGAGGTATTGCTCGCGGTTCCCCATATTACTTCCAGTTACCAGGTAGGCCCTGTTCATCTTGACGACAGACATCTATTAATTAATTTGTTTCTCTTCTGTTCGGGCCGGTGTCACGAAGGCATTATGATATGGCCCTATTGATTCAAATATCTTTATTTTTGGCAGCAAATAACGAATTGATTATGCGGAGTTTCTTAAAGTCCTTTCTAGCCTGCCTACTTGCACTCATCATCTTTTCATTTCTGCTTATGTTTTTCGTAGTGGCGGCAGTCAGTGGAAAGGAGGGACCAAAGATTCGTTCAGGATCGGTGCTGGTATTGGATCTTGGCCAGCATTTCCCCGAACAACTCCAGAAGAATGCTCTTGGCTTTCTCTCTGGTGAACCCGACAATCCAGGACTTTACGATGCGGTTCGACTTGTACAGAAGGCGGCGGTTGATAAAAATATTGAAGGTATTTACGTGATCACTAATGGTAATGCGAATGGTTTCGCCGCCAGCGAAGAGATCCGAAATGCGCTAGTGGAGTTCAAGAAATCCGGGAAGTTTATCCTTGCCCATGGTGATGTCATCACACAGAGGGCTTATAGTGTTGCCAACGTCGCTGACAAGGTCTACGTCAGTCCCCAGGGCTATTTCGAATGGATAGGTTATAGTATTGACCTGTTCTTCCTAAAAGGAACGCTCGATAAATTACAAATAGATCCCCAAATTTTTTACGCCGGAAAGTTCAAGAGTGCCACGGAACCCTTGCGCCTCGACCGAATGACCCCCGAAAATGAACTGCAGACATCTGTATGGCTGCACGACCTGTACAATGACCTTCTTGTGAAGACGGCTGCCGCACGCAATGTCGATACCGCCTCTCTCCATGTCCTTGCTAATGAGGGAAAGATCAGGCGGGCCCAGGATGCAGTTGACAATAAACTCGTCGATGCTTTGAAATACGATGATGAATTCAAGGATGAAATAAAGACAAGATTGAAACTCGACAAATTCCAGAAAATAGAATTTGTAACGATGAACACCTACCTCATGGCAACCGATTTGGGTAAGCCAAAAGGTGATAAGATAGCATTAATCTATGCAGAGGGAGATATTATAGATGGTAAGAGTGGCCAGGGTTCTATCGGAAGCGAGACATACCGTAACCTTGTACGCAAGGCGAGGCTGGACAAATCAATAAAGGCAATCGTCCTGCGGGTTAACTCTGGCGGAGGTAGTTCCATGGCGAGTGAAAGCATCTGGAGAGAATTGTCGCTTGCAAGAAAGGATAAACCCGTGGTAGTGAGTTTCGGCGATGTGGCGGCTTCGGGTGGTTATTATATTGCGTGTGCAGCCGATAGTATCTTTTCTTTGCCGACGACCATTACAGGTTCGATCGGAGTATTCGGCATCATCCCAAATATGCAGGGATTTTTCAACAACAAACTTGGGATCACATTCGATGGGGTGAAGACCGGGCCCTATGCAGATGGCCCGACGGTGACTCGCCCAATGAATGAGAACGAGAAACAAATGGTACAGGAGCAGGTAAACCTCATCTATTCCCAATTCAAGCAACGTGTCTCGGAAGGAAGGAAAATTGACACTGCCTCCGTAGATAGTATTGCGCAGGGACGCGTATGGACCGGCGTAAGAGCAAAAGAAATTGGGCTTGTCGATAGACTGGCGGGACTTGACGAAGCCATTCGATCTGCGGCACGTATGGCAAAGCTGACTGATTACCGCGTCAGGGAATATCCCGAACCCCAGAACCTGCTCGAACGCATCTTCGGTAAAAAGGAGCCCGTTGCCTACCTTCAACAAATCAGGAATGAAATAGGGGAGGAGAATTTCAAAATATATATGGAGATGCGGAGAGTGAAAGAGATGACTCAATCTGTACAGGCACGACTTCCATTCCAATTTACAATCCAATAGAAGAGCTTGGTTGCTCTCCTCGTACCAACCGTGTTAGTGTTGTATTAATACATTTGACCACCAACTATCTCACATGTCAAAACCTTATAACCAGGCCCAGGCTTTATGGGCGATCACCCGGGCCAGTTTCAAAGCAATTTTCAATCAACCAACTGCTGTTGTCTTCAGCTTACTCTTTCCAATCATCTTCATTCTGATCTTTGGCGCATTCGGGAGTGGTGGCGGCGTCAGCTACCGGATTGCAGTTGAGCCCGGATCTGATACGACGAATCGTTTCTTTGTGGCATTGAAAAACAATCCACAGATCCGTGTTGTCAGGTTTAAAGACACCGCAGCGATGTACAAGGAATTAAACAAGGGGAGACTAACGGCAGTCATACAAATACAGCAGCGCAGCGATTCTTCAGTGAAAGCCGGTGTCAATATTGATACACGTTCTACCTCTGCGAGCGTTAACACCTTCGGTGGTTTCATGCAACTACTGGACTACGAGCGCCTCAAGTACGAGGCGGGTGAAGATGCAGCGACAGCACACTCTGTTAACATAGGAAAACCACAAGTCTCCACGGTACAGCGATACAGGCAGATAGATTTCATACTTCCTGGACAGTTAGGGTTCTCGATTTTGTTCTCGACTCTTTTCGGTATTGCCTTTACTTTCTTCAACCTGCGTGAGCAATTAGTATTGAAAAGGTTTTATGCTTCACCAGTCAAACGGATATACATTCTTTTGGGGATCGGCATGAGCCGACTATTTTTTCAATTGATCAACGTAGTGGTTCTCATACTTGTTGGTCACTTCTTTCTAAATTTCACCTTACGGGATGGGGCCTGGACATTTATCGAGATGGTCTTGATGTCTGTGATCATGTTGTTTCTGTTGATGGGGGTGGGCCTCATATTCAGTAGCATTGTCAAGAGTGATACATCCATTCCACTTTGGATAAATCTGTTTGGCTTTCCACAGATGATGTTATCGGGAACATTCTTCCCTATCCAGGTATTTCCTAAATGGCTACAGGAGGTCTGCAATGTTTTGCCACTGACACAGTTCAATGATGCCATGCGGAAAATATCATTCGAAGGCTTAAGTCTGCTCGACTGTGGGAAGGAGCTCGGAATACTCGCCATCTGGATCGTAGCGATATACGCCATTTGCGCACGCGTTATTAAATGGGAATAGTTTAGGAATTGAGGCGGTAATAATTTTTCAAAAAATGATAACCCAATCTAAAATTATAAAGTGAGAGCGATCAAACTGGCCGCGTTGAGCCTGGTGATTCTGTTTATAATCATCACAGGAATATCTCTTTTCATTCCTTCGAACATTCGCATCTCTCGGGCAATAAACATTAAGGCGGACAAGGAAGCGGTGATGTCGGCTATCCGCGATCCCACCAGGTGGAAGACCTGGCACCCAGGGATGGAGAATGCACCATTATTATATGTAAATGGAAAGCCTGGGGGCGTTATACTCGACAGCACTTCGATGGAGCGACCCGTCACTATCATCATCACTAAAGAGACTCCAGACCAGGTGACAGCGGAGTTTAATCCAAAAAAATTGCGTCCCGTCACCAATGTATGGCAAGCGCTCAGTTATTCTTCCAACGATTCTATCACCATTCAATGGTATATGCACTTCAACTTGCGGTGGTATCCCTGGGAAAAATTTAGCAGCCTCCTACTCGAAAAATCTCATGGAACGAGGATGGAGGAAGGGTTGGGGAGGTTGAAAAAGCTGTTCAAGTAGTGAGTGGTCAGTGGTCAGCGGTGAGTAGTGAATAGTGAGTGGTGAATGCTTCACTACAGATGTAAATAATTTTGCTCTTCGAACGTATAGAAAGTTTTCGATTGATCGGTCACCATTCACTACTCACAACTCACTACTCACGACTGACCACTCACGCTGACGGCTGACCACTCACAGTTTGCTGGTTTTTGCCGCCTTTCTTCCCGTTTCTAGCTTTTTTTTGCTGGTTTAAGCAAGATTTTACGGTGTTTTTGTCTGAATTCCTGCCGAATCATATAATTTCATCATGCTTTTCTTGTATAAACTCAAACAATATCTAAAACAAAAAACTGCCGTATGAGAAGTCCACTCAGGTTAAGGCCGGGAAGATGGAAACATTTATTCCTTGCATTCTTACTTCAATCAGCCACAGTGCTGGCTATTGCACAGGTTCAAATTAGCGGAAAGGTCACAAACAGTGAAGGGTTAGGCGTAGGCCTCGTGTCTGTCGTCATTCGCAACACATCATTTGGGACAACTTCCGATGAAAACGGCGCGTACACACTCAGTGCCGTTCTGCAGCCGGGCAACTACAATGTAGAGTTCTCGGGGGTTGGCTTTAAGACCACCAGTAAATCATTAACAGTCGGCTCTGACCGCACATACACGGTTAATGTCGACCTGGCTGGAGATGCATTGAACCTAGATGAAGTGATCGTCACGGGTGTTAGTGCGGGTACTACACGCAAACAACTTGGTAACTACATCAGCACCATCAAAGCAGACCAACTAACCAAGGGAGCTACTGGCAATGTGCTCGCTGCATTGCAGGGAAAGGCGGCCGGTGTACAGGTTAGTCAGAACAGCGGTGACCCGGCAGGCGGCATGTCTGTAAGGCTTAGAGGAATTAGTTCAGTGTTGTCAGCATCGGAGCCATTATATATGGTAGATGGGGTGATAGTGAATAATGCCACAAACCGCGTCACGAATACACAAGCCAATTATGATGGCGGCAACTTTGTCGGGTCTATTGGTCAAAACAGGATGGTCGATATAAATCCTGCGGATATCGAGAGAATTGAAGTCTTAAATGGAGCCGCAGCTGCGGCCATATACGGCTCGAGGGCGAATGCAGGTGTCATACAGATCTTTACAAAGCGCGGAACTACCGGCGCACCGCAAGTAACCTTCTCTACCAGCGTTATGGTCAACCAGCTCCGAAACCAACTAGATGTGAACAGGGCCCCGACGAAATTTGGCGGCTCGATCGATGTTCTCACGCAAGACATCATCACTGCAGTAGGGTCACCCGCGGCTTTGCCTACGAATACCACTGCCGTTACACGGTACGATTACCAGGATTATATTTTCAGGACGGGTGTTGGAACCGATAATAACGTAGCGGTTAGTGGCGGTACTGAAAAAACAAAATACTACCTGGCAGGATCTTACTTCTTCAACCAGGGAATAATAAGAAATACCGATTTTAGAAGATTTGGCTTTCGCGCTAACCTCGACCAGACGCTCAACAGCATGGTTAGTTTCACTCTTGGATTGAACTACATCAACAGTGCTGCAAATGAGAAACCAGATGGGAACTCATTTTATTCACCGATGAACTCGGTAACAATTCTTGGCAACTTCCACGATTTGTTCACTCGGGATGCGAACGGTAATCTTAAGGCAGTTGGTGAGAGAGGACGGGTAAACCCAGTGTCAGTCATCGAAGATTTCAAGCAACGCCAGGAAACGAATCGCATACTTGCCAGCCTGGGTGTTAAGGTAAAACCGTTTAAAGGATTCTCTATCGACTATACACTTGGTATCGACAATTATGGGCAGAATGGAAGCTCATACATGCCACCATTCGCATACAATGTAAGCACGGCTTTCTTTGGGGGTGCCGCCGCTCTCGATCCCGCCCTGAACGGTTATATCAGCGCAGGGAACAATTATTTCTTCCAGGTAAATAATGAGTTGAACGCTACATATCAGTTCAACATCACAAACGATATAGGGTCCACTACACAACTCGGTTACTCATCGCAATACGAGCGAAATCGCTATGCGCTGCTGCAGGGTAGGGGCCTTGCGCCGTTTATTGAAACGATCAATGGCGCCAGCACGGCCTTGCAAAGCGCAGATGAGAGAAGCGAGATATCGATTTCGGGTGCATATATTCAACAGAATTTCCGATTCAGGAATAAACTATTCCTCACCGGTGCCGTACGCCTGGATGGTTCATCCGTATTTGGGGAAGATCAACGCAACCAGGTATACTTCAAGGCTAGCGGTAGTTATATATTATCCGAGAACGAATCCTGGAAACAGAGCATGCCATGGTGGAGCACTGCAAAGCTGCGGGCAGCATATGGTGAATCGGGCAACCTCACGGGTATCGGGGCTTATGAACGAATCAATGCTTATAGTAGCAACTCGTACCTGGGCAGGATCGCGTTGTCTGGAAATACACGACTGGCAAATGAAGATGTAAAGCCAGAGAGACAGAAGGAACTTGAGATCGGAACCGACCTGGCATTTTTCAACAACCGGATTACACTTCAGTTTAACTGGTACAACAAACGTGTAGAGGACCTCCTTATTAGTCGCCAGATCGCGCCAACCAATGGATATTCTAGTTTGCTTGATAATTTCGGCAAGTTGGAGAACAAAGGAATCGAGATCGTTCTCGGCGGTTCACCTGTCTCGAACAAGACGATACGCTGGGATGTCACTGCCATCTTCAATCGAAATCGCAACAAGGTATTAGAGACTGGACCGGCGCTAACCCTTTTCAGCACTAACGGTGGAGCACCTATTGCGTTACTGGAAGGATATCCCGTCGGAGTATTCTATGGTACATTCTTCGCCGTAGATGCCAATGGCAACCAGGTGAAGAACCCATCGGGGTTCCCACAGATTGAGAAAGGAACGCAAAACAGCCCAACGACTTTTACTCCCCAACGGGATGCAGGTGGATTGCCTACTGGTACCACACTGAGGAAAGTAATCGGCGATCCCAATCCAGAATTCACTGCTTCATTAACCAATGAGGTAAGTTATGGTAAGTTCGGACTGCGTATCCAGTTTGATGCCGTACAGGGAGTCGATGTATTCAATGCTGACTTCAGAACACGCCAGGGTGTAGGCAATGGTACAGTAGCGGAACAGGAGCACAATGGACAACTGCCACGCGGTTATATCAATAGCATTTACCAGATAGAAGAATGGAGAGTAGACGACGGATCTTTCGTGAAACTTCGTGAACTAGCGCTTAGTTATTCTTTCGGAAAATTCAAAGTATTCCGTGATCTGAGCATTAGTCTCACGGGCCGCAACCTTATTTCCTTTGATAATTACAAAGGGTACGATCCGGAGTTGAACGCTGCAGGGCAAAGCACATTACTGAGAGGCATTGATTTCGGTGCGGTTCCAATTCCACGGACCTACAAACTTGGAATCACGGCGAGGTTTTAATCTTTAAATTAAGAAGTATGAAAAAGAAAAATATCAACATATTGTTTTTGGGGTTATTGGCGATTACGCTGATACCCGGCACGTCGTGCAAGAAAAACTACACCAACCCATCGGCCGTACCAATCAACCAGGCATTCAATTCTCCACAAGCTATGACGGGTGTGGTGATCGGTCTCCAGCGTGTGTATACCGTTGGTCGTGCAAGTTCTCTTTATAACCGCATTACGCTTGATGGACTTTTGACGAATCAACTGATCGTGTTGAACCAGGGTAATACCTCCGAATACCAGTTGCAACTCGGCAGTGGTTCCGTAGATGGTACCAACACGATTCTTGGTGGATTGTGGACTACCAGTAACAAGATCATTTTCGATGCAGATAACGTGATCACTAATGCAGCTAACCTGGGAGACAAAGGCTATGCGAGCGGCCTCATCGCCTATGCTACAATCTTCAAGGCGCTGGCGTTAGGTGACCTGGCGATGTTTTGGGAAAAGATTCCCGCTGGTATTGGACTGAATGTGGCCTTTACAAATAGGGTGGACGGGTTTACCAAGGCAATCACGGCCATTGACTACGCGCTGACCACCATAAGTGCCAACGCCATTACACCAAACCTGCCTGTGCCTGCTGGCATTGATATCATCAATACACTGCATGCCCTAAAAGCGAGGTATTCGCTATATATAGGAAACTATGCGCAGGCGCTTGCCGAAGCGAACCTCGTTAACCTTGCGGCGAAATCGACTTTCAATTTCACAACGGTAAACCTAAACCCAATATTCGAAACGGCGACTTCCACGAACAATGTGTATGCCGCCATAGATAACACTACTCTCGGATTACCAGCGGGTCTTCAACCTAATCCCGCCGATAAGCGATTAGCTTTCTTTACGACCACCGCCTATGCTTCGAAGATCCTGGGATTTGGTGCAGCGTCTACCACTCCATGGCCAGTTTATCTTCCTGGTGAAATGACATTGATAAAGGCCGAAGCTTATGCACGGATGACACCGCCTGATTTGGTGAATGCGATGATTGAATTGAACAAGGTAGTAACAAAACAACCTGCCGCCGACCCATTTGGTGTCGGTGCTGGTTTACCGCCGGAAGCGGGAGTTACCCAGGCGCAGGTATTGGATTTGATTTACAAGCATCGCAGCATCGAGTTGTTTATGTCGGGGCTGAAGCTCGAGGACATGCGCCGGTTTGCTCGTCCAAATGCGGAAAGGAAAAGAAACTTTCTTCCTTACCCGTTTCTTGAGCGCGACAACAATCCGAATACGCCTCCTGATCCTACTTTTTGACGTTTAACATTTAAAGGTTTAACGATTAAGCGTTTAACGTTTAAAGGTTTAACGATTAACGTTCTGAAAGTTGTACATTCATTATGGCTCTGTGCCTTCGTAATAGGGGAAGAACTAATTAGTAGGTAAGAGACAACCTTAAGAACGTTAAACGTTAAACTCTTAAACGTTAAACGATAAATCATTAACGGATAATTTAGGAGCTGAGAAACAGCCTTAAGAACGTTAAGCGTTAAACCTTTAAACGTTAAACGATAATAGACGCATGGATAACGAGAAAGAAATAATTGCTTCATGGCAGGTAAATGCGGGTAACTGGATTGACGTGTTGGAGAGGAAGGGAATCGAATCGCGACAGGTCGCCACTAACAGGGCCATCGTTGAGGAGATTTGCCTATTCAATCCAAAGACGGTTCTTGATATCGGTTGTGGAGAAGGGTGGCTTGCCGGCGAACTAACCAACCACGGAATTCGGATTACAGCCATAGATGTCGTCCCTGAATTAGTCGAACGGGCAAAGTCGAAGATAGAGGGAACTTTTATCGTTTCCTCCTATGAAGATCTGGCCTCGGGTAGAACCGTTCTGAATGATAAATTCGATGCGATCGTCATAAACTTCGCCCTGATTGGTAAAGAATCTACTGATCAACTGTTGGCTGCATTACCTCGCTATCTTAACCACAATGGCGCTCTTTTCATCCAAACACTTCATCCCCATGTAAAAAAGGGGGTAAACGATTACATCACTGGGTGGAAAACAGGCAGCTGGGATGGTCTGGGCGGAGAGTTTACTCAGCCCTACCAATGGTTTTTCCGGACACTTGAAGATTGGCTCGATCTCCTGAGATCGTCTGGATTCGAACGCATAGTGTTCAGGGAACTGCTACACCCGAAGACGAGGCAGCTGCTGTCTGTCATATTTAAATGTAGAACCCGGATAGTATAGGGGGGCCACTACTCCCGCTCTCGCTCTCGCTCCCGCTCCCGCTCTCGCTCTCGCTCCCGCTCCCGCTCTCGCTCTCGCTCCCGCTCTCGCTCTCGCTCCCGCTCCTGCTCCTGCTCCCGCTCTCGCTCCCGCTCTCGCTCCCGCTCCCGCTCTCGCTCTCGCTCACATCGAGGTGCCGTATATCAAATAACCAACCAGAAGTGTGCTGATGTTAGTAATTTCAGTGTCTAATTCTTCAATAAAATCTTTTTTATGAAATCTGTTTTTCTTTTTATTCTCGCGTCCGTTACAATGCTGTCTGTCTCCGCTCAGGATGACAAATCCAAGCGCCCCAGCCCGCCAGCACGGGCGACTCAAACTCTTGAAACGGGTACTGTGGTCACCATCGACTATAGCCAACCCGCTGTAAAAGGAAGGGCGATTGGCAAAGATATCGAACCAATGGAAGGGAAGGTATGGCGTACTGGTGCAAACGAGGCTACTGTATTCGAAGTAAGTAAGGCCGTAGAGATAGATAACAAGACTTTACCTGCCGGTAAGTATGGTTTGTTCACGATCAAAGAAGGGGATACCTGGACTTTTATCTTTAACAAGACATGGAAGCAGTGGGGTGCCTATAATTACAACGCCGCCGACGATGTATTACGCATAAAGGCGAAGGCCGAAAAGGCGAACGATTTTGCCGAAAGAATGTCGCTTTCTATCGACAAAGACGGTAAGGTTGCCCTGCTTTGGGGTGACAGCAAGGTTGGTTTCAAGGTTAAGTAAACCTCGGCATATACGCTAAGAGATTTGGCCGGGAAACCGGGAAGAGGCATGCATTGAAGAAAATGCTTGAGCCCTTCCTGGCTTCCCGGCATTTTTGTAAAATGCATACCCGGACTGTGCAACGAAAGTCAATTAATTATTGTCAGCCCGATACAACAGCTTAATGGACCATCAAAAACTGGTAAAAGACTGCCTGAAAGGGAAAATACAGGCGCAGCGGGAACTGTATGAGCATTTCACTAAAGAAATGCTTGGTGTCTGTTATCGGTATACGCGGTCTATCAGAGATGCAGAGGATGTACTACAGGAGGGGTTCGTGAAGGTCTTTCATCACCTCGGACAATACAAACAGGAAGGTGAGCTTGGCGCGTGGATACGCAGGATCATGGTCAACACTGCGCTTAATTTTCTCAAGCGTAATAAGAAGTATCAACAGGAGATGTATTTCACACAAGAGTACCTCCATCCTGTAGCGGATGATAATCCAATTATTCGCATCCAGGCGAAGGAACTCGCTGATCTCATTCGCCAACTTCCCCATGGTTACCAGGTTATATTTAATCTTTATGCTGTTGAAGGATATTCTCACGCGGAGATAGGGGAGTTGCTTGGCATCAGCGATGGCACGTCGAGATCCCAATATTCCCGAGCGAGAAATTTGCTGATCAAGTGGATTGAAAGTTTTTCTTCAGGTAAAAAAATAATGTATGCCGACCAATGAATTCGAAAAACAGGTGCAGAAGCAGATGGAGGATTTCCAATTAAATCCTTCAGCAACTGTTTGGGAGAAAGTAGAGGAACAGATCAAGGAGAAGAAAAGAAGAAGGCGTCTGTTCTTCATCATACCTACGGCAATCCTGCTGTCGGGGCTTTCGTATCTTTATTTTACCAGCGGCGATAGGTTCGCTGGAATAAAGAGCCCAAGTGTTTTACAAAACAACAACGAATCAAATTCAACCAATAGCGGTACCACAACACCAAATGGACAAGCCTCAACGCCGGCTCAATCTTTCCAATCAGAAAAATCCACCAACACGCCATCGACGGTCGCTAGCGAGTCAACAGCTTCATCCCAAAATTTATCAGCCTCGAATCAAGGCACAACTCGCAGAAACGATCCATTAAGATCGAGTTCAAAGGAATCCGTGAGCGTTTCCTCTACTAAGGCGGCATCGGGACGAGCTACAGCAACGGGAAGTCAACAGCCTTCTACTATAAATATTATTAGTAAAGATCCAACCCTGGTAAAATCATCGCAAACTGTTTCAATAAAAGACACTGTGCGTGCGTCGAAAATAAATCCAGCGGACGAGAAGCTAAAATCTAACGACAAGGTAGAAGAGCCTGATACGCTCTCGATCGTAAAGGAGACACAGCCGGCAGAAATAAAAATTATGGCTGCCCGCAAAATAAGATTTGCGATTGACCTGTCAGGTGGAGTAACGGCACCGCAGGATGGCTTATTCTCTATGGCTAAAGCTATGGCAATGGATAATCTCAATAGCAGCCCCGGTACTGGATCCGGTGGAGTGGGTCAGATTTCGCCTCCTTCCCAAGTACGGTCAGGCCCTTCATTCAAGATCGGTCTGATGGGTGAGAAGCAATTGACACGGCGAAGCAGGTTGTCTGCTGGTGTGGAATATTCGTACTTGAGCACAAAGATGAAGACGGGATCGAGGGCAGACACGACAGTGAGGGTGGTGACAAATAGCTACGCGACGGTGGAGGTGGATCGCGTGTATCGTGGAGCCCCAAACAATGAGTTTACCAACAAGTATCATTTTGTATCCATACCTGTGTGGTACCATTTGCAGTTGAACAAAGGAAGAACGTTGCCGATTCAGTGGAACATTGGGTTGACAACATCCTACCTGGTATCGACAAATGCCCTATTATATAGTGGTGGGCTCGGTGGCATCTATTATCATGATAAGAGCGCCTATAATAAATTACATTTCAACCTCGGTTCCGGTATTTCACTGCGGTTCAACACAAGAAAATCTGTAGAATGGACTCTTGGTCCAAGTGTTTCCTTCGACATGACGCGACTAGTGGAGGGCGATAAACAATACCTCTTCTTCGGAGGACTTACTGGCCGCGTCTATATTCCCAAAAAGAAAAACAATTAAGTGCAACGTTCCTTCAAAGGACGTTGTCAAACCTCCCAAACTACTGCGGTATGAAAAAAAACCAAACCTTCCTCGTGGTCGCCACTCTACTCCTGGCTTTGCCCGTTGTCTTCTCTGCTTGTGTAAAAGACGACTGCACTCGTGAATATACCTACACGTTGATGACGCCTGTATATAAGACCAAGGCGGAGGTGCGTGCCAATATAAAAAGTAACCCTGCACGGGAGTTGCGGAATACCGGCAAACTGTACGTGTTAGGTAATTATATTTTCCTCAATGAGATTGATAAAGGCATACATGTAATAGACAATACCAATCCAGCTGCACCAAGGAACTCCTGGTTCATCGACATTCCCGGGAATGTTGACCTGGCGGTTAAAGGGAATACTCTTTATGCGGATCTATACACGGACCTGGTGACTATCGATATCTCAAATCCGGCAGCTGTGGTGGTAAAAAAAGTTGTGGAGAATATGTTTCCACATCGTGCTTATGGAAATGGCTTCAATGCGAATAACAACCAGATCATTGTAGAATGGAACACAAGGGATACTACTGTCAGGGAGAGTTGCGACAGACAAAATTGGGCCATGAATTTTACCCGAGGCGATGTGTTGCTGGCGAATTCTGGAACTGTTGGGGGCGGATTCAGCACTGCTACAGGGGCGCCGAAGGGTATTAGCGGGTCTATGGCCCGTTTCACCATAATGAACGATCGCCTGTATACGGTCAACATGCGTGATCTCGATGTATTCAACATTACAAACGCGGTCGATCCCGTGCATACCAATCGGGTAAACGTTGGTTGGAACATAGAAACTGTATATCCTTTCCGTGACAAGCTATTCGTCGGATCACAGACAGGCATGTACATATTCAACGTGAGCAACCCCGATGCGCCCTACGCAGCTGGCCAATTCCAACACGTGCGTACTTGCGATCCTGTAATCGCAGACGATAACTACGCGTATGTGACCCTTAGCTCCGGCAACGTATGCCAGGGGTTCACAAATGAGCTCGACATCCTCGAACTTAATGCAATTGGCAATCCTCAGCTAGTAAAGGTGTACACAATGAATAGTCCTAAAGGGTTATCCAAATCAGGCGATCACCTATTCATCTGTGATGGCACTGCGGGAGTGAAAGTGTATAATGCAGCCGACGTCACGAACCTACGATTGGTCAAGACCATCACTGGATACAATGCATTCGATGTAATCGCTTATAACAATCTTGCCATGGTTGTGGCAGTGGACGGGCTGTACCAGTATGACTATACTGACATTAACAACATTCGTTTGCTAAGTAAGATGACGATAAACAAATAAGTGTATGAGAGTAATGATTTTGATTATCGCACTTTCCGCATCCCTCATGGGATTGTCGCAGGATGCGACTCAAAAGATTGGAATACGGACGGTAACATCAATTGGTTTCGCTGGTGGAGAAAGCACGGCGAAACCATTGTTTCACCTTTCTGGTGGACTTACTTACAAGAAGCACTTTGCCGGACTGGGTGTCGGAATTGATCAATACCTATTTAATTCATACCCGGTATATGCCGACTGGCGAATGAATTTTGGGAAAATGCGGCTAGGCTTCATCTACCTCAACGGTGGTTACAATCTTCCAGGCAAAACACGGCAGGATGACGATGAATTTAAGACTACGAATACCTTTAACGGTGGCTTCTTCATGGATGCCGGGGTTGGATACCGCGTAAAACTCTCGGCAGTGCATCGCTTGCTTTTCAGCGCAGGCTACAGCCAAAAAAACATGTCCAATCGTGTCGGTTATTTAAACTGGTGCTGGGCCCCTCCATGCCTCGAGAGTTTATACACTTATCAGTATAAGTTGGGAAGAGTGGTGGCGAAGATGAGTTGGGAGTTTGGGAGGTAGATGCGGGTATATGAAATTGCCAGAACGTTTAACGTTTAAGGGTTTAACGTTTAACGTTCTTTACTCTGAATTTACATTACAGTATAGAAGTGAAATTTCAATTTAATAAACGTTAAACGTTAAACCCTTAAACGTTCTTAAGAAACTTGAGATTCCTCTGCATCCCCTTAAATTTCGTCCTGCTTATTGCCGAGTTGCGGAAGATCTTCTTGAAGACATCCTCGGACATCGCCTCCCATTCCCTGGTTGATAGGTTGAGCACCTCGGGCAGGGGGGTAAATTCTAATTCCTCATGCGGCTTGCTAAATCGGTTCCATGGACAAACGTCCTGGCATATGTCGCACCCGAATGCCCAGTCATTAAACTTATCTTTCATCTCCGTGGGAAGGAGCATATCCTTTAATTCTATTGTGAAATAGGAAATGCATTGACTGCCATTCACCACTTTCCCTGGGAGGATCGCATTAGTAGGGCAGGAATCGATGCAGCGTGTACATGTACCACAAAGGTCGCGGCTAAACGGGTCATCATAGACCAACTCAAGATCGGTGATCAGTGTAGCAATGAAAAAGAAAGAGCCGCCGGTCCGATTAAGGAGGTTCCCGTTCTTTCCAACCCAACCGAGCCCGCTTCGTTGGGCCCAACTTCTCTCCAGGACAGGCGCTGAATCGACGAATCCGCGACCGTGTACTTCACCAATTTCATCTTGTATGTTCTGAAGAAATTCCTTCATCCTCGCACGTATCACATCATGGTAATCGTGACCGTAAGCATACTTGGCGATCTTAGGGCTGTCTGGCTGCTGTTGCTCCGATGGGAAATAATTCTTCAATATCGTGATCACCGATTTTGCCCCAGGTACCAACCGGGTTGGATCAACACGCAGGTCAAAATGGTTCTCCATGTACTTCATCGACCCATGCATACCCCTGTTGAGCCATTGCTGCAGCCGCTCAGCATCCTCATCCAGTCGCTCCGCCCTTGCCACGCCGCAATAGTCGAAACCTAGCCGAGACGCCATTTGCTTGACCTGGTAGGTATGTTGCTGTATGAGACTCAGGATATTACTTATTTTCGGAATGTTTCCAAACCCTATAAAGATACGCTTCGATGGTATGAGATTTTTTGTGTAAAATTGTTATGTCAACCAGGGTATGACCTTAACTATGAAACGGGTACTGTTTGTTTTACTAGTGTGTGTTTGGATACCTGCCGTCAAAGGTTTTAGCCAGCCCGGATCGGGAGCGAGGTTTGGCAAGATCACCCCAGAAGATTTTAATACTGTTTCCTCATCTTCCAGCCTACAGGATGGTGCGATAATCATCGCAGACATCGGTTCCACCCAAATAGAAGGAAACTCCAAAGGCAATTTTTCTTTAGAGTTCAAAAACTACCGGCGTGCCCAGGTGCTGAATAAAAACGGATATGATATCGGTAACGTCAGCATTTCCATTTTCACCGATGGCAATGCCGATGAGGAACTCATAAGCCTGAAAGCGGTTACCTATAACCTCGAAAATGGCAAAGTTGTCGAGACAAAATTGGAAACGAAATCCGCCGTCTATACCGATAGGATCAACAAGAACTGGGTGATCGAAAAATTCACCTTTCCTAACGTTAAGGAAGGTTCCATTCTGGAATATCAATATACCCTAAAGTCAGATCATATATTCAATCTGCGACCCTGGCAATTCCAGGGCGAGTATCCCCGACTATGGAGTGAGTATAAAGTAGGCATTCCCGAGTTTCTTTATTATGTCACCCTATCTCAAGGCTATCTACCTTTCTTTATCAAAGACCAAAAGAGTAGGGCGGCCGCGTTTACCGTATCCGACAATCAGGGAGTGGGGGGGTCGGAGAGAATCAACCTTTCCGCCAGCGTGACCGAGTACCGCTGGGCAATGAGGGATGTGCCCGCATTGAAGGAAGAAAGCTTTACTTCCACCATTGGAAATCATATGGCCCAGATTGAATTCCAACTCGCCGAGCAGCGATATCCCATGAATCCCAAGAATATCATGGGAAACTGGACACAGGCCTGCGCGTCACTACTCGAGAAGGAAAACTTCGGATTAACACTCGATAACGATAGCCCCTGGCTTGAGGAAGCGGTGAATGATATCACAGCAGGTACAAGAAATGAATTGGATAGGGCCAAGAAGATCTTCGCGTATTTACGAGATCATGTTACTTGTACCGAAAATAATCGAACAAACATGGATCAGTCATTGAAGCTGGTCTGGAAGAATAAGAGAGGAAACGAGGCGGAGATTAACCTCCTTCTCATAGCGATGCTTCGCAAAGCCGGTGTAGGATACGCAGATCCAGTGCTCTTGAGTAAGCGATCACACGGATATGTTTATTCTTCCTATCCACTGCTCGATAGGTTTAATTACGTCATTGCCCGGCTTGATGTAGGTGGACATACCTACTATCTTGATGCGAGCACACCCCGTCTTGGCTTCGGAAGACTCGATTATGAGTGCTATAATGGGCATGCAAGAATAGTCAACGCCGACGCGACCGCAATAGAGTTGGCCCCCGATTCTCTCCTGGAGAAAAGCATCACTACTGTATTCCTCCTGCCAGATGGTAACGGAAACTTTGCGGGCAACATGCAATGGATGCCGGGTTACTATGAATCATACCGATTGAGGAGCCTGGTGAGCGAATCAGGTAAGGAAGCGATGACCAATGAAATGAAAAGAGGATTCGAGAATCCTTCGGTTGCGATTAGGAATTTACATGTGGATTCACTTGAGCACTTTGCCGATCCTTTGTATATCCGTTACAACTTCGAGATCCCACAGGATAAGCAAGACATCATTTATCTTAATCCAATGTTCGGAGTTCGAATGAAGGAAAATCCATTCAAAGCGGCCGCCAGATCGTACCCGGTAGAAATGCCCTATACAATTGATGAAACCTACATATTGCAACTTGCCATTCCAGAAGGATATGTAACAGACGAGTTACCCAAGGAAGTCATGCTAAAACTGAATGAGGATGATGATGGAATGTTTGAGTACAGGATACAGGAATCTGGAGGCACCATATCCTTACGCTCACGTCTACGAATTAGGAGAACATATTTTCAACCTGAAGAATATCAGATGCTGCGGGAATTCTTCAACCTCGTGGTGAAGCAGCACAATGAACAGATTGTCTTTAAAAAGAAAAATTGATAATCATAAGAAACGGTTTACTAATGTTGCTCTTGTTGTGCACAGGCATCTCTTTGAGGGCACAACAGGGTTCTTATGCGATTACCAACATTCCTACTGATCTAATGACGAATGCCAATGCAGTAGTTCGGGTACAACAAATGCGTTTTGAGATCCTCGATACCAGGCGAACGCTACTAAGAAATTATTACGTAGTAAGCATTCTTAACGAAAATGGGGAAGGGCATTCGGGGTTTGCGGAATATTATGATAAGTATCGTGACATAAAATCCATTGAAGGCAACCTCTACGATGCCCAGGGAAGACTGCTGAGGAAGTTGAAGAAGAGGGAGCTGCATGATCTAAGTGGTGTGTCAGGAGAGACTTTAATGGATGATAGCCGCATCAAGCAGCATAATTTTTACAACAGAAGCTATCCATATACCGTTGAGTATACGGTTGAAATTGAAAGCAAGGGAACTCTGTTCTTCCCGGAATGGACTCCTCAGCCTGCAGAGAGGCTCGCTGTCCAGCGCAGTACAATGACCATGGTCTACCCCCGAAATTACGTGCTCCGCTATAAGGGTTTTAATTATGATCGTGAGCCACAAGCAGGCGAGGAAAGAATGAGTACCACTCTCACATGGATGGTGGACAGGTTGCCAGCAATTGTGCGTGAGCCGTATTCCCCAATGTGGCACGAGCTATCTACGAAAGTGATATTCGGTCCTTCAGCGTTCCAGGTTGAGGATTACAGAGGCACGATGACGACCTGGAAGGATTTTGGGAAGTTCGTTAATACGCTGAAGCAGGGAAGGTCTGGTCTTCCCGCCTCGGTAAAAAATGATATTCATCGCATTGCCGATGTTGTACCTGATCAAAAGGAAAAATTAATCAGGTTGTACCAGTACATGCAAAGTCAAACTCGTTATGTAAGTATACAACTGGGCATTGGAAGTTGGCAACCCTACGATGCAACATACGTAGCTAACCGCAAATATGGCGATTGCAAGGCGTTAGTCAACTATATGTTCAGCATTCTTAAGGAGGTGAACATCGATTCTTACTATGCACTCGTGCGCGCAGGCGATGATGGGTATATCACTCCCGATTTTCCTTCGCAGCAATTCAATCACGT
>JACMKU010000120.1 GCA_014379965.1 Chitinophagaceae bacterium | reverse complement strand
CGGGCGATGAAATATAAATTGCCGCACATACCTTAACACCAAAACTCCAAAAGGGTTTTCTTTGCGGCTTTGCGAATCTTAGCGTCTTTGCGAGAAACAATTACCGTTTAAGTTCGTCGAAAGTGGACTGTAGTGGGAAATGGGCCAGAAGCAATCTCTCAAATTCCTTCTTATCGCTTTCATTGGAGAATGCACGTAATGGAATGACGACTGCCTGCTTCGCGTTTAGGTAAAGATAGTAGCACTTGTTTACTACAAGCTTTTTTTGAAAAGCATTCCAGGTATATTTTACCTCAGCTACATCGGTCTTGCCGAATAAACCATTTTCACTTATGTTTAGCATGGTGCGAGACAACACAGAATTTGCACCTGATCGTTCAATGAGACTTCTGCCTTGCTTATCGAAGATCGCTCGTACCCTGTACCGTACAAGCAGGAACAATACCACTACCCCGATTCCAATGATAAGTAGGGAAGAGGCCCTGATCTTTCCGCTATCCATGGCGAAAAGTATGACCGATGTCATCACTACAAATAAAGCAAGATTAGAAAAATAATATTTTAGCCGATAGTTCTTCCTATCAGGCGCCTGCCACCCGGTATAGAAATTATATTCCAGGAACTCGGATTCCGTAAGGGTATATTCTATCACAGGCATGCCTAGCGGGGTGGAGTTTTATTTCTTTTTCTTCGGTGCGGATTTCTTCGTCGCCGTTTCCTTCCTTGGAGCCGCCTTCTTCTTGGTAGAAGTGAATGCTCCGGGGAGGGCAGCTTCGATCATTTTCTTTACCTCATCCAAAGGCACTTCCTTAAGATCATCTGCGGTATATTTTGTTTCATCAGCTTTCTTCGGCAATCGCACGATCTTCTTCCCAAATTTAATGATAGGGCCCCATCTTGCATTCTCGACGGAGATCTTCTCCTCTGGCCATCTTTGTATGAAACGATTTTCTTCTTTCTTCACTTTCGCCTCGATCAATTCATTAATATCGGCAGGAGAGAGGGCATCGAAATTATAACGCCTCGGTACGTTGATGAACATGTCATCATACTTAATGAAAGGCCCAAACCGACCTTTTCCCTTCGTCACAGGCTTTCCTTCGTATGTAGCAATCGGAGCATCTGCCTGCTTTTTTTCTTCTATCAGTTGAATTGCCTTGTCGAGATCCACCGTGGAAAGATCGGTGCCTTTGGGTATTGATATATATTCTTCACCCCATTTGACATATGGACCAAATCGTCCCACATTAGTAGAGATATCCTTTCCTTCGTGTGTGCCAAATGTACCCTGGAGTTTAAATAGTTCCATGGCCTCATCGTAACTGATTGTCTCTATGCTTTGGCCGGGCTGTAATTTCGCGAAGCGTGGTTTCTCTTCATCTCCGACGCCACCGATTTGTACCATCGGACCGTACCTGCCCATCCTCGCCACTACGGGCTTTCCTGAATCTGGATCTGTTCCCAGTTCCCTTTCTCCTTTGATTCGCTCTGCCGTTTCTATTGTCTTCTCAACATCTTTCTTAAATGGACTATAAAAGTCATCGATCATCTTGTTCCATTTCATCTTGCCTTCGGCTACCTCATCGAACTCTTCTTCGATGCGGGCGGTGAAGGTGTAGTCCATGATGTCGTCGAAGTATTGCTTGAGAAAATCCGTGACCACAAGACCAAGGTCAGTGGGGAATAATTTAGATTTTTCTGCACCGGTATTCTCCGTCTCTGTCTCCTTACTTAACTGGTCATTCTTCAACGCGAGCACTCGATACTCCCTTCTTATTCCGTCTTTGTCTCTTTTCTCAACATACCCTCTCTTCAAAATAGTCGATATGGTAGGGGCATAAGTAGAAGGACGACCTATGCCGAGTTCTTCGAGTTTCTTTACGAGGGAGGCTTCCGTGTATCGTGGTAGCGGGCGACTGAAACGTTCAGTAGCCTTTAATATTACCAGGGGTAACGCTTGGCCGACCGTGAGCGGAGGTAGCATTCCTTCACGCGCCTCTTCTTCCGTCATGTCGTCATCGTCGCGATCTTCTCTGTATACCTTTAAAAAGCCGTCGAACTTTAATACCTCCCCGGCTGCTGTGAGTTCATCTTTGTTGGTAGAAATGGAGATCTTGGCAGTTGTTTTCTCCAATTCGGCATCAGCCATTTGGCTGGCCATTGTACGCTTCCATATAAGTTCATACAGGCGTTTCCAATCAGCATCATCCACAGTGCTGTTGTGCATATAGGTAGGACGGATTGCCTCGTGGGCTTCCTGTGCATTCTCGTTCTTATTCTTATACTTCCGGAACTGGTGGTATTCGGGGCCAAACATTCCCTTCACCGTGCGCGTGATGTCGCCGAGTGCGGTATCACTTAGATTGACGCTGTCTGTACGCATGTAGGTGATATGACCGTTCTCGTATAGCCTCTGCGCAATGAGCATGGTGCGTGCTACTCCATATCCGAGTTTTCGCGATGCCTCCTGTTGCAATGTGGATGTTGTGAAAGGGGGGGCGGGTGAGCGCTTTCCCGGTTTGACCTGGATGTCCGCCACCTTATAAGTTGCGCCGACACAACTTTTCAGGAACGCCTCAGCATCTTCCACGGTGGATTGTTTTTTCCCTTCGGCGGAGAAGACCACGTTTTTATCACTAATGTCCTTTGCTGAAAAAATTCCTTCCGTTCTGAATGTGCTCACTGGTGCAAAGGCATTGATCTCTCTTTCTCTCTCCGCGATGAGTCGCACGGCAACGCTTTGCACACGGCCTGCGCTTAGGTTGTTGCGCATGCTCATCTTCCGCCACAAAACAGGACTGAGCTCAAACCCAACAATCCGGTCCAGTATCCTGCGTGCCTGTTGCGCCATCACAAGATTCATATCGAGTGTTCGTGGATTCTTTACTGCCTCCTGTATTGCGGGCTTAGTGATCTCATGAAACACGATACGTTTAGTCGTCTTCGGGTCGAGTCCCAGAACCTCGCAAAGGTGCCAACTGATCGCCTCTCCTTCACGGTCCTCATCCGTTGCGAGCCACACTTCACCACTCTTACTTGCCAACTTCTTCAATTCGGCAACCACTTTTTCTTTCTCGGGCGGAACAATATAGCGGGGTTCGAAATTCTTTTCTACATCAATACCCATCCCTGCTTTTTCGAGGTCGCGAATGTGGCCAAAGCAACTCTTCACCTGGAAATCAGAGCCAAGAATTTTTTCGATGGTTTTCGCTTTCGCAGGGCTCTCAACTATCAATAGGTTTTTCGCCATATTCACTCCTTATTATAATACAAATCCGCTTTTCAGCGAATGCAAAATAGAACAAGAATATTAAATTTTGGGAAAACTTGTCAAATACGAGACCGTATATTAGTTTAGTCCCGATTTGAAAAACATGAGAATCAATAGGTCATCCGATATCCTAATCAATGTATTTTTCCCTGTAATAATAGGATATTCACTGTATGTCCTACTCGACCACATCTCATTGCCAAATTTTGCCAGGAATTATTTTTCGGATGCAGTGTGGGCTTATGCATTCTTGTCGGCAATACTCATTATGTGGAATCGTCATCTCAATTTTACCTGGATCGTTATCTCTTTTTTGCTCTCGACTTGCTTCGAACTGCTGCAATTCCTCAGTTGGGTTGGTGGCACAGGTGATATTTTCGACGTACTTACTTATTACTTTTCTTTCGGAATTGCTCTTTCGCTTAACGCGATATTCCGTCGCGCTTATACGAGAAACAACAAATCACTAACCATATAGTATGGAGCATAAGATTAAACACATCTATTCGGCGCTGATCGCCGGCGTATTCCTTGTGATGGCTGCAGGGAGCGCTAGGGTGAACAAGATTCATTGCGGCGCATTTAGCTATAGTTCTACAAACGAAGACAAGCAGGAGAATCGCGACTATGTAGTCCTGCATGACGGAAGCAAGGTCTATGGAGAAAAAATATCATGGAAGACCGGTCTGATAGTCAAAGACCAGATAAAGGTTGACAATGAGAAGTTCAGGATAAAAGAGACCAGGGGTTATTTTTCAAACGGCACCTATTATGGTCGGGTAGGAAGTAGTTATGCGCGTCGGATCGTGCACGGGAAATTGAATGTCTATTATACAGAAGACTTTGTAACAAGTTTCGATTCGAATGGTAGAATGAGAACCCGGCAAGTCTGTGCTCATTACGTTCAGGTAGGAGAGAAGGGAGATCTACAGGCGATTGCGAACCAGAAAGATATCAGGGATTATGTAAAGGATTGTCCTAAATCCCTCGAGATGATCGATAAGAAGGACAAGGAGATCAGACGCTCGATCAGGAAGAATCGATTCTACCTGAACCAGATATTCGTCACGTTTAATAATGATTGCAAATAGCGATTGCGTTAGATCTTACTTGAGGGATCTGATAAGCTCTGCTATTTCCACGGCCCACCTGCGATATTCTTTGCCTGAGGGGTGCAAACCATCTGAGGTCAATAGCTCGGTATTGTTTGCCGCTTCCCGCGTGCCCGGAGTTATGTTAAGATAATGTACTTTGTATTTGTCTGCCACTTGTTTGTTTGCGGCATTATAGGCATCGATCTGGTTGGAGATCATCTTTCGGTCCCTGCCTTCAGCAAAAGGTGTAACACCCCAATCTGGGATGGAAAGAACTATCACGTGGCTGGAGTCATTATTCGCTAACCTTACCGCCTGTGAGAGTATCGACTCGAACTCTGGGGTATAGTCTTCTACTCTTCGACCGCGATATTGATTATTGACGCCGATCAACAGGGTTACAAAATCGAATGGACGGGATAGTTTTGCCTTCTCTATAGCTTCCTGAAGTTCATCGGTTGTCCAGCCTGTCTGCGCTACAATCTTAGGTTTGTTGAAGTCGAAGCCATTTTCCTGCAACATCGCTGTGACCTGGTTGGGGAAATTTTCCTTAGCAGCCACTTTCTCACCAACTGTGTAGGAATCGCCCAAGGCCAGATAAGTTAACGGCTTGGACTCCACCTGCGCGCGATCGTGTAGGGGTTGCTTCATTGCTACTATGAATGTAAGAAGAACAAGTGATCCGTAAGAGATAGCCCGTGAAGAAACGATGACTTTGATTAATTTTTCCCGCATACAATATTTTAGATTGCCCAGATGATTTTTACAATTGTCCTGCCAACTTCCAATACCCTGCAGATAACCGCAAAAAGGTTTTTGAACCATCCTGGTCAAAACCTCTGGAACGGGGCACAGCAGGTGCTTTCAGCCCTAAATGTGAGAAATGTCAAGATTGTATTATCAATGCGTCGGATGCAACTTTCATAAGTAGTTACATGTATCGGTTGTTGATAGAAAACCACGAAATGGGGCGAGGCATCAACAGGAAGGGGGCTATAGAAATTTACGCACAGCGGAAGTTAGAAAGACCGGAAGACCGGAAGTCCGAAAGACCTTTCCTTACGTTTGAAGAATGTATAATGTGTAGAACTGGTCTTCCGGACTTTCGGACTTTCGGACTTTCGATCTCCCTAAAGGAACTCCACCACCCGCCTCCTCACCTCCTCATCCCTATATATGCGGCTGTGGCCCAGGCCAAAGGTGATGACAAACTCGATATTTGGGTAGTTTGCCTCCTTGATCTTCATCGCGTCACGGAGAGGGGTTATGGTGTCGCCTTCGTCGTGAATCCAAAGAATGCGCGCCCGGATATCTGACATGGTTCGATTTATGGAAAACCAGGACACGGGTCTGCCACTCATCTGGGTGATAATATTCTCGAACTCTCTACGTACATCAGCGTCCAGCTGCAGAAGGAGAAAGGAATTGTCGATGGCGGTGGTGGTCTCAGATGATGGAGCGATGAATACCGCCCTGAAGTTCTCGTCATGCGGAAGTTCCGCCAATGCCAGGCTCAGAGCGAAGCCCCCTAGTGAATGACCCATGTAAGAGAGTATCGGACCATAGTTTTCGTGCGCATATTTAATAAGATCGCGGTATAGAAGGGCGGTTATCTGGGTGCCACTGCTATGCCCATGTGCAGGCGCATCAAAGGCTAATACTTCGTAGCCTTTGCAAATCAGCGGATCTATGTATTTTTCAAAATTGGTTGCTGCCGACTCGAAGCCGTGAAGTATGAGCACCCTGCGGTTTCCCCCTTTGTTCCAACGGTAGCCGGTGATCTGGTGATCAAAAAGCTTAAAGCGCAGTATTTCAGCGTCTGCAAAAATGCCTTTCCATTCATGCCTATCTTTCGTCTGAGGGGTAATGAAAAGCTCGAATGCCTTTTCGGCGGCTTTCTTTTTGGAGATGGCGGAAAGAAGTTTGAATTTTGCGCGGATATAGTTGAGGGCAAGACGTTTGCTCAGTTTCATCATCTACAAAAGTAATGCGGATGCCTCTAGTTGTTATAAAGTATTTGAAGGTCAGCAACGGCTTACAATCCGGGGGAGGGTCACTATGGAAATCGTGATCTTCGGCTCCGGCAATGTGGCCTCTGTTCTTGGGAGAAAATTCAAGGCAGCAGGTCATAATATCCTGCAGATCGTCGCGCGCAACGCCTCTGCCGCCAGTTCGCTGGCCTATGAGTTAAACACCGAGTCGACCAACTACCTCAGCCTGGTACACAAGACCGCTGATATATATATCCTCGCGGTACCTGACAGCGTGATAATTGGAATCGCAAAAGAGCTGAGGCTTCCTGATAGAGTAGTTGCACACACGGCTGCCTCCGTTTCAAAGGATGTGCTGAATCCAGTAACCTCACGCTATGGAGTTTTTTACCCTCTCCAAAGTTTACGTAAGGAAATGTCCACATTGCCTACGATACCCCTGTTCTTCGATGGCAGCGACCAGTACACGAGTGACGTCTTGCAATCACTTGCGGATTCGATATCTCCGCAATTGGTGACAGCAGCCACTGATGAGCAGCGATTGAAGTTGCACGTTGCGGCAGTGATAACCGGAAATTTCACAAATCATCTCTACTCCTTGGCGGAGGAATATTGCAGAAAGGAAGGGATTGATTTTGCTCAACTACGGCCCCTGATTGCTGAGACGGCGCTTCGCATACAATCTATTTCACCAAAACAGGCGCAGACAGGCCCAGCCATCCGTCACGATCGCGAAACAATTGAGAAACATCTTGCGCTACTCGAGAATCATCCGTCATTGAAATCGATTTATGTATTGATGACGGAGAGTATACAGAGTGATGGCGGTGGGAGGGAATGAGGTTGATTGAGTTGATTAGGTTGATTGAGTTGAGTAAGTCAAACCAAGCAACTAAGCAACCAGGAAATGAAACTACTCAATCAACTCAATCAACCTAATCAACCAGTCAACTTACAAAAAAATAGATACTTTTGCAACCCCAATGTATACCATAAAAATAAATTTCGAAGAGAAGGGTCTTTCACCTGTAACCCTTGAAAAACAGGAAGCCGGGCAGACTCTATTGGAGATCGCGTTAAAGAATGATATAGAATTACACCATAATTGTGGAGGCGTGTGTGCCTGCACTACCTGCCACCTGTACATTGATAGGGGAATGGAATATGTCGACGAGATCAGCGATCGCGAGGAGGATTTCATCGACCGTGCTGTTAATCCAAGATTGACGTCGAGATTGGGATGTCAGTCACTGCTTCTCGATGGAAAAGGAGTGATAGAAATCTTGTTGCCGGATCAGACACAGTTTTTGGGAGAGTAGAAACGTTGGGTTTAGTATGCAAATTCAAAATGTAAAAGTAGAGAGCCTAAGATCAAAAAATTATTAATCGATGAACCATTTTGAACCACCGATACACTGGGCCGATCATGAGGACATAGCGCTGAAGTTATACGAGCGATTCGGCGACGACTTCAACGAGGGCAAGATTTACCGCATTCGATTCACAGAGTTATTAGAATGGATATTGCAGATCCCGGGTTTTGAAGGTAAGCGTGAAGAAAGTTCCGAGGGCCACCTTGAAATGATCCAGAGTGCGTGGGTGTATGAGTGGAGGGATGGGCAGAAGTAAGATAGTTTAGTTGAATGGTTGATTGAGTTGATTAGGGCTCAACCCAATCAACATAATCAACCCAATCAACACAATCAACTTATTCAACGAGACCTCAATGCATCAAGAACCAAACTTCGCAACCATCACCACCTTCATCTTCGACATCGATGGTGTGCTCACCGATGGTACCGTGCTGGTAATGGAGAATGGGGTGCAGGCAAGGAGGATGAGCATCAAGGATGGATTTGCCTTGCAGCTCGCCGTCAAGAAAGGATACCGCATCATTATCATCTCCGGGAGTGCTCCCTCACCGGTGATAGATAGGTTGGCGAAACTGGGCATCACCGACGTGAACATGGAAGTACTCGACAAGAAAAGTTTTATTTCGAGTCTGATGAACCAACATGGGATCAAAATCGAAGAAGTCTTATTTATGGGAGACGACCTGCCCGATCTTCCAGCAATGTCCGTTGTTGGACTTCCTGCCTGTCCTTCGGATGCGGCGGATGAAATAAGGGAGGTGGTTAAGTATGTTTCGCCAAGAAAAGGCGGTTGTGGATGTGTAAGAGACGTGATTGAAAGAGTAATGAAGCATAAAGGAGATTGGGAATTCCACCCGGATGTAGCTTCGAGGTGATTCGATACCTTGCGGCGTTTTTAATTTATCTTACACAAATTTTTCTTCATGAGATTGATCGCAGCCTTCTTACAGTTGATACGCCTGCCAAATCTCTTTTTCATACTCCTGACCCAGGTATTATTCCAGTGCTGCATTTACTACCCGCTCTACAGGCATGCACTTAACGAGGAAGATATCGTCCATTTCATTTTCCTCGTCCTTGCTTCATTGTTCATCGCTGCTGCCGGTTATGTTATCAATGATTATTTCGATATCAACATAGATGAGGTCAACAAGCCAGATAAGATGGTCGTCGACAAAATCATCCATCGGAGATGGGCCATCGCCTGGCATCTCATCCTTAGTTTCTGCGGCATCTTATTTACGGCCCTGGCCGTTCCCGTATTGGAAAAATGGTATCTCGTGCTCGCGAATATTTTCTGCGTCGCCCTCTTATGGTTTTACTCGACGAAATTCAAAAAGGGTTTGTTGATTGGCAATATCGTCATCTCTCTCCTGACGGCGTGGACGATATTGATAGTTTTCTTCTCTAAGGTTTCCCCGATTAACGCGTTCGAACCGGAGAGCAATGCACAACCGAAATTTTTTCGTTTCGCATTCCTTTATGCAGGGTTCGCTTTCATCACTACGCTGATACGCGAGGCGATCAAGGACCTTGAGGACATCGAAGGAGATAGGAGATACGGCTGCCGTACCATGCCCATAGTGTGGGGTGTCAACGCAACTAAAGTCTATATCGCTGTTTGGATGATCGTGCTCATTATTATGCTCCTGGTGATCCAGGTCTACATTCTGCAGTTTCAATGGTGGTGGCCCGTGGCATATACAGTACTGTTTGTGGTAGTTCCACTGATTATCATTTTCTCAAAACTATTCAAAGCCTCATCCTCCAAAGACTATCACAACCTCAGTAGTTGGGTGAAACTTGTAATGCTGGCTGGTATTCTATCCATGATCTTCTTTTATTTTTACCTATGACTAAAATAGTTCTCGCTTCGCAATCGCCCCGTCGCAAACAATTGCTTGAATGGGCGGAGATACCTTTTGAGGTGTTCGTCAAGGAAACGGATGAGCGTTTTCCTCCCGGCATTCCTCCTGATGAAGTTGCCGTTTATATCGCCCGAAATAAGGCCCTTGCGGTGCAAAAATTAAGAAAGGAAGGTGAGATCATCCTCGCCGCGGATACTATCGTGGTGCTAGGCGAAGCGATCATAGGCAAACCAGTACACCGCGAAGAAGCCGTAAGCATTCTCCTTGCATTGTCTGGCGAGAAACACCAGGTGATCACAGGTGTTGTCATACGTCGGGATGAGAAAGAGATTGCATTCGCCGATATTACAGAGGTAGAGTTTCATGACCTCACTGTTGAACAAATTGAATTCTACGTAGACAAATACAAGCCTTACGATAAAGCCGGCGCATATGCCATCCAGGAATGGATTGGTGTTGTAGGTATAAAGTCGGTTAATGGTGACTTCTACAATGTAATGGGTCTTCCAGTCAGCAGGGTGGTGCGGGAACTTGCCGGCTTTGATCGGTAAAACCGCGCCCTATTCAAAAGATTTTTCCCGATCTGTTTAGATGAAAATACTCGTGGTAGAATCGATGACGGCAATAATTTCGATTGTCGAACATTTGATTCTAATTTTCAATCTAGCGATGAAGTGAACGAACGACTGCTGCAATTCATATGGCAGTTTCAATATTTCAACAGGACCGATCTCCGCTCGGTAGCGGATGAGTTGGTTACAATCCTTGCTCCAGGGCTGTATAACACTAACCAGGGTCCGGATTTCCTGAATGCCCGAATCCAGATAGGATCGGCCACCTGGGCCGGTACTGTCGAGTTGCATATCAAGACATCGGATTGGGACAGGCATCAGCATCAACACGATCAGCACTACAACAACGTCATCCTTCACGTGGTGTGGGAAGCTGACAGGCCATCAACCAATTTAATCCCGGTAGTTGTTTTGAAAGGCCGGGTGCCTGGCGTTCTATTACATCGCTACGAGAACATGATGTATTCAAACTCCTTCATTCCCTGTGAAAAAATGCTGCATGCGATACCCGACCTCACCTGGCAGGCATGGAAGGACCGGCTGCTTGTCGAAAGGATGTTGAGAAAATCGGTAGGTGTTCTCGAGTTGCTCCGACAGAATAATTTCCATTGGGAGGAAACATTTTGGTGGTTACTCGCACGAAATTTCGGTTCGAAAATCAACGCGGATGCATTCGAGGCCCTGGCCCGCTCGATTCCAATTTCCATTCTCGCCAAACAAAGACACCAGATCCATCAATTGGAGGCATTGCTTCTTGGGCAAGGTGGCCTATTGAAGGATAATTTTGATGACGATTACGCACGATTGCTGCAAAGGGAGTATCTCTTCCTGCGTAAGAAATACAACCTGCAACCCATTCCTTTCCCGCTATTATATCTTCGAATGCGACCCGGCAATTTTCCTTCGCTACGGCTAGCGCAACTTGCAATGCTGATTTACACATCGGCCCACCTCTTCACCATCGCCAAGGAAACACAGGAGCTTACCGAGTTAGTCAAGTATTTTAATGTGACAGCCAATGACTATTGGCATTACCACTATCGCCTCGGCGAAGTGTCGCCCTTCAAGAGAAAGAATATAGGGCAGTCTATGATCGACAACGTCATCATTAACTCCGTCGCGCCAATGCTTTTCGCCTATGGTGATTACCATGATGAACAAAAATTCAAAGACAAAGCGTTGTGCTGGTTGCTGGAAATGAGAGCAGAAACAAACGTAGTCACCGCTGGCTTCGGCGCCCTGGGAATTAAGATAGGCAGTGCCTATGATTCACAGGCTCTGATAGAGTTGAAGAATCAATATTGTGATAGCCGTAGATGTTTGGACTGTGGAGTGGGGATGGCGTTGTTGAAACAGGGAGCGGCGAGCCGTGAGCGGTGAGCCGTGAATGGTGAGTGGCCAGTGGTCAGTGGTGAATAGTGAGTAGTGAATAGTGAGTAGCAACTCGATATCATAGTGTTTATCCAGATCGCGCCGTCTACTCACCACTGACCACTGACCACTCACAGCTGACCACTCGCCATTCACTATCGCCAGCTTCCCCAATCCACTTTCACCTCAATATCAGGATGAATACTTCTCATTACTGGGCAGGTATCGCCCGTATGTTTGAGTACGATCTTCGTCTTTTCATCAACTTTCTTGAGGTTTTCGGGTATATGAAATGTTAATTCAATTCCACCGACCCTTCGTGGATCGGATTTCATGATCTTAAGCACATCGACACGTACTTCATTTAAGTCCATACCCATCGTCCTAGCCTTGATCCCCATTACGGTCACCATACAAGTGGCGAGGCTCGTTGCCATGAGGTCTGTAGGGGAGAATCGCTCGCCTTTTCCATGATTGTCCACCGGCGCATCAGTCTCGAAATCGGAGCCACTTTTCACATGTGTACACGTGGTTCTGAGATCGCCATTATAAACTACTGTTGAGGTCATTACAATTTTTGCCCTAAATTTACGTATATAACAAGCAGCAAAAAAGAGGATTGGCAGTTTTAGATAGATCACAAGCATCCCTTTTTCGCTTTATCTCGTTTATTTCTTTGTCAATTAATCAAACGGTATTACGTGAAGAAATTACTTGCTATTATAATTGTGTTCTCGATTGCCCTGGCAACGGTGGCGCAGGATTCTACTATATCCCGGGCACAGAGTAAAAGGGAGAGAAAGGAAGAGCGTAAGCAGAAGGTGAATGAACTCATGCGCCAGGCGGAAGAAGGTATTCTTGTCTACTCAAAGCAGAGCATCTTCGGTCTTCAACTTCGCACGAATGGTTATGGCCTTTTTTACGAGTTAGGTAAGATGAAGACCAACCGTAAGACCAATATTTATCGTATCGATTTCGCAGAGGTTAAAGATCATAAGGAAGAGAAGCTCCTCGGCAATTCTTTCTTTGGAAATTCTTTCATTTACGGTAAGATCAATTATTTCTATCCCGTAACGCTCGCCTTTGGCCAGCAGTATATCCTTGGTCAAAAAGGGAACAAGAATGGCGTGGCGGTTTCCGCAATCTTTAACGGTGGTTTGTCTGTTGGACTTCTTAGGCCGTATTACGTTACTGCCGACGATCCGATGTCTGGCGAAAACAGGGCCATCAAATACACACCGGAAGACAGCGCGATCTTCCTCGGGCCAACCATCACTGGAGGCGCAGGTTTTGGAAAAGGCTGGAGCGAGATCAAGATAAAGCCAGGTGTGTTTGGAAAGGTGGCAATGCGGTTCGATTATGGCAGGTTCAATGAGTCAGTTAGCGCCCTTGAAATAGGAATCAGTGCCGACTTCTATGCCTCCAAAGTGCCAATTATGCTTTTTCAAAAAGACAAACAACTCTTCCTCCAAGCCTACGTTGCCATCCTTTTTGGTCGCCGGAAGTGAGTTTAGATTTTGGAATTGGGAATTGGGAATCGGGTCTTCCAATTCCAGACTCTCTACGAATTCGTAAAGCCCGATTCCCGATTCCTGATTCCAGTTCAATTCCCAATTACAGATTCCCACGACCGCTTCGTACTTTTGCATCATGACAGAATCTACTTCGGCTGTGCAGCCAAGGATTAAAAAGCCAGACTGGTTAAGAGTAAAGCTTCCCATCGGCGAAAGCTACAAGCATGTTCGCAACCTCGTAGACAGTCATAAACTTCACACTATTTGCGAAAGCGGCAATTGTCCGAACATGGGTGAGTGTTGGGGAGCCGGTACGGCCACTTTCATGATACTGGGAAATACCTGTACCAGGAGTTGTGGATTTTGTGCCGTTGCAACTGGCCGCCCACTACCAGTCGACTGGGATGAACCACAAAGGGTGGCCGAGGCGATCAATCTAATGAAGGTAAAACATGCGGTCATTACATCAGTTGATCGTGACGAGTTAAAAGACGGGGGCTCGATCATTTGGCATAATACGATCAGGGCGGTAAAAGTTCTAAACCCCGACACTACTCTTGAGACACTCATTCCCGATTTCAAAGGAAAGAAAGAAGATATACTGCGCGTCGTAGAGGCGGAACCCGAAGTGATTTCTCACAATATTGAGACCGTAGAGCGTCTTACCAGGCAAGTTAGAATCCAGGCGAAATACTGGCGTAGCATGGAAGTGATCAGGACCATCAAGGAAGGTGGCAGGCGTACGAAGTCCGGTATAATGCTTGGCCTTGGAGAAACCCGGGAAGAGGTGATCCAGACGCTGGTTGATCTGCGGGATAATGGATGCGATGTGGTCACAATCGGCCAATACCTTCAGCCGACGCAGAAGCACCTTCCGGTCCATCGTTTTGTTCATCCCGATGAGTTTGCAGAATACCGCCAGGTAGGCTATGAGCTCGGTCTTGATTACGTGGAAAGCGGCCCGCTAGTCAGGTCATCGTATCATAGTGAAAGACATGTTTTCCCCGGTCTTGGGAGAGGGGAATGGGAATTAGCAAAGGGATAGTCAACTACTTCAATTAATTAATTTCATGAATCGTTTACTTGCACAATTCATGACTTGCGGATTTCTCTTACTTTTTTATAATGTAATAGCTTTCTCCCAACTTCAATGGACCAGGGTGGACTCGCAGTTTGGCATTCTCCCTCCTTCGGTGCACGTGTACCGTTCGAATAGCATGGTGGACGGGAAGCCGAACATAGCGTATTATGTAGAAGCGGATCTGAACGATCGCAAATTAGAATTCACAACAGACACAACACAGGGACGCAGGTTAAAACCATCTGGATTCTATTCGAAGAATGATAGGCCGTTAGTTGTTGTGAATGGAACCTTTTTTTCTTTTGCAAAAAACAGCAACCTTAACATTGTAATCAGGGACGGCCGGCCGGTATCGTTTAATCCAGAAACGATCAAAGGTCGCGGTGCCGATTCACTCAACTTTTTACGCTCTTTTCGCAGCGCTATCGGCATTAAGAAGAATAGGCAAGCGGATGTTGCCTGGATCTATAGTGACTCAGCCTCGAAAAAAGTAAAAGCGGCTCAACGACCTGTGGTACCCCGGTATCCACCTGTATTATGCTGTGAGATTTCATCGAAGATTTTACGAAGGCAATCCAGAAAGGATAAGCGATGGTATAATGAAACTTTTCATTCGTGGCCAATGCAGACTGCAATAGGGGGTGGACCGGTATTAATCCAGTCTGGGGAAGTGAAGATTTCAAACCAGGAAGAAGTGATGTTTCCAGGAAAAGCTCTCTTCGACAAGCATCCCAGGACGGCGATGGGCTATACTGGCGGTGGAAAACTCATTATCCTTGTGATTGAGGGAAGAAATCCCGGAATTGCGGAAGGAGCCAGCCTTGTACAGGAGGCTACAATTTTGAGGGATTTGGGCTGTGTAGAGGCATTGAACCTCGATGGAGGGGGCAGTAGCTGTATGTTGATAAACGGAGTGGAAACTATCAAACCATCTGAAAAAGAAGGACAAAGAGCCGTTCCGGCCGTCTTTATCGTAAAATCCCTATAATGGTTTACAACTAAAAACCAAAATTAATTTTCTAAGAATTTTTCTTTTGGCATAGTTTTGACATGTTATTTCCAAACTTCCAATATGAAAAGGCCTGGTTTGTACTTCTCCATTCTTTTTGTTGCTATCATGGGATCAACTGCCCTGGTATCTACAACCATCTCCAGTATTTGTAAGTCTTTCTACAAAAACGATACTGAGAAGGACGTTCGTGTTAAAACGACTCCTGCAGAAAACAACAATGTCAAGCAGGCAAGCTATAAAATCTAATTACTCCCTTTCCTCTTTTCTATTTCATATCCCATACTAAGGCGCTCGCGCCCAATATAGCCGCATCCGAAGCTTTCAGGTGACTCACAAGAATCTTCACTTTGTTCTGGAATACCTGGATCAGGTTAGCCTCCATATGTTCCCGCGTCGGCTTGAGTATAAGATCGCCCGCCTTCGTTAATCCGCCAAATAACACAATGGCTTCCGGGCTTGAAAACATTATTGCGTTCGCCAAAGCGAGACCAAGGATCTTACCTGTAAATTCAAAAATGGAGAGTGCGAGTTTATCACCTTTGATAGCTGCTTCATAGACGGCCTTCGAATCTAGGTTCTCCTTGGGTACCTCACGAAGCAGGCTGGGCTCCTGGCTATTTTCCAGCATCTCAATAGCAGTGAATGTAACACCTGTGGCGGATGCGTAACTCTCGAGTGAACCTTTCTTGCCAGTTCCTTTGTGCAATCGCCCGTCGGGCATTATTATGGTGTGACCGAGCTCGCCGGCGAATCCATCGTGACCGTAGATGAGCTTCCCATTCGCTACGATGCCGCTTCCAACGCCCGTCCCTAGCGTGATCATTATAAAGTCCTTCATGCCCTTTGCGGCACCGTACATCATTTCCCCGATTGCAGCAGCATTAGCATCGTTGGTTAGCGCCACCGGGAGTTTGAATTTACTCTCTATGAGTTTTGCAAGTGGGATAACACCTTTCCAGGGAAGGTTAGGAGCATACTCAACGGTGCCGGTATAAAAGTTTCCATTCGGTGCACCGACGCCAATTCCTTTCATGCGACCAACTCCACCAGCATTTTCGAGAAGGGGTGAGAGGGCATTATAGAGCTCGTCGATAAATGTGCCTACTTCCGCGTGACCTTTGGTGGATATCTCGTCCGAGAAGAGCACATTTCCATCGCGATCTACAATTCCGAATTTGGTACCCGTACCGCCGATATCGATACCTATGGAGAGGGGCTGTCTTGCAGTTGATTTAGCCATCGTTATAATTTTAAAAAGCCCCGCCAGTGGTGGCGGGGCATTAAATGTACGAAGTTATTATATTGTATTTCTAATGACCTGCCGCGCTTACCTCAGCGTCGTAGTCGATCCCTTGCTTCCTTAGAATTCCTTTCACTACGAAAGCGAAGAATGCCAGGTAGGCGAAACATATCGCCGCAATGAAATAGGATTGGTGAATACCAATGATGTCAGCAATCTTTCCCTGGATAGGGGGGATAATGCCACCACCAAGGATCATCATGATCAGGAAGGCCGAACCTTGCGAGGTATACTTGCCGAGCCCTGCAATGGAGAGACTGAAGATCGCTGGCCACATGATTGAACAAACGAGACCGCCACTGAGGAAGGCGTAGATGGCAATGTCTCCAGTTGTCATCAATCCGATGAGCATAGCGACAATGCCAAGGGTGCTAAAGATCAACAACGTCCTCGCCGGTTTGTCCTTACTGATATAGAAGGCGGCGATTTGTATCACAACGCAAATGATGTAGTAATATAATGGCGCCACATTGTAGCCCGAGCTATAAATGATGGCGATGAGAATACCGAATGCGATTAATGGGATGACGAACTGGAGAATCATCTTCGTATTCTTGGAAAGGTTGAACACGCTGATGGCTCCCGTCCAACGCCCGATCATCAAACTACCCCAATACATCATGATGTATGGCGTGGCCTCGGATGCGGAAAGGGAACCGAATTCTTTTTGCCTGAGCAGT
>JACMKU010000119.1 GCA_014379965.1 Chitinophagaceae bacterium | reverse complement strand
GCCGTCTTTCGTCACCTGGAAATCAAGGATTCCCCCACGCTCCTGAACGCCATGAGAGAGGCCCTGGAGGAACCTGCATTTGTGCAGCGTTTCGTTCTCTATGCAACGGAACAGCAGTACAATGCGCTGCTCCGGTTTACTGATCCGATGATTGCTGGGTTTTGGGAGGAGATTACAGTTGCGCTGGAGAAAGCAAGCCTGAAGCGGAAAGCAGGGACAGAAAGAGAGCGAGAAACAGAGCGAGAGCGAGGCCGACCAACCACTATGTAATGAAAAACCCCGCCATCACTGACGGGGCGGTTTTTCAAATCTCTCCCACAAATAATATTCGAATAAAGTGACGAGTACGATTATGACCGTGGTAAATCATCAAGAAGGAAATGAGATAAAAAGATGTTATAGCTTAACGCAAAGGAGCAATATTTTTGGAAAAGCATATACAAGTTTTGATTCCGAATCGTCGGGTACTTATATATGTTTATTAATAGGTCGTGATAAGAGATGGAGAATGAGTCACACTTCAAATGCAGATATCAACCAGGAATTAAACGTACACGTATTCTATGTTACAATACGAGATGTTGATAAAAAAACCTCTATACTCCATCTTTAGGCTTACGCTTGTTTGTTATTATAATCAAGGGTTAATCACGTCATGCGTTTTGATATTAGTCAACCCTCCATTCAACTAGTCGGGATCCTTAACCAATTTATGCACATCCCTGAGACTGTCTGTGCCTACGGCCATCCACAACACGGGGATGAAATTGCATGTTTTGCGGTGTGCGTCTGAAGCTATTCCACTTATTCACAACATAAAAACAGGAGGATTAATGATGGCATGAATTTTTGATCATACTTCAAAAAGCTTGATATATGGAAACAACTACAGTATTACAAGGATACACGGACAGGGAAAAAGGCGCATACCTGGGCGCCATTGCATCGATAGCTACCGCAGATCATGAGGCTTCGGAGGAAGAGCTGGAGTACATAACAGCATTGTGTGATGCCGCGGGTATCTCAGATCAGCAAAAGCAAACGGTCGAGAGGGCCGCGACGGAACTATCGGGTGAAGAGCTGCAACGCTGTCTGGATATATTGAAAACGAGTGAGCTGAAATATTCACTGGTGACGGACATCATTACCTTCTCGAAATCAGATAGCAATTATGGGGAGCAGGAACAGCAGCGTGTAAAAGAGATTTCAGAATATCTTGGAGTAGACAAGAAGCAGTTCTCTCTACTGGATGAGTTTACTGATAAGGCTGCAGCTGAAGATATTCCTGCGGAAGAAAAGGTGAAGCCTTCATTCTTATCATCTCTTGGGCTTACGGACAAGATGAAGAGCGCCGGCATCAACACGGGTGGATTATTAAAGGGTTTGCTGGGGATGGCTGGTCCATTTATTTTGAGTAGAATGTTGTCTGGGTCCCTCCGAAAGGGCGGTAACATGTTGGGTGGTCTTGGAGGAGCATTGGGTGGTGGAACTGGTGGAATGGGCGGAGGTCTGGGATCTATTATAGGTATGCTGAGTGGTGGTAGGGGATTTGGAAATGCGGGGGGTTTGTTTGGAAGGTTGCTGGGTGGTCGTCGTTAAAGTAAAAGAAACTTGAATAGGAAAGCCTCAACAATTATTGAGGCTTTTTTACTTTACTGTTCGTTGTGAAGGCGGCATCAAAGGCAGACACAAAAATATTCAGTCCTTCTCCTCCGCGGCGGATACCGCGCCGTCTATCAAAATAAAAAGACCTGCAACAATTGTTACAAGTCTTTCGGTGGTGTGGTCCCGCCAATGGCGGGAGACACAAACATTTTCAGTCCTTTTCCGCCGCGGCGGATACTGCACCATTTCCCATATAAAAAAAGACCCGCAACAATTGTTACAGGTCTTTTCCGTGGTGTGGGGCGGGATCGAACCGCCGACACAAGGATTTTCAGTCCTTTGCTCTACCAACTGAGCTACCGCACCTCAATCTTAAAATCTTCAACCGGGCTGCAAATATAGCCCGATTCATCAAAAAAACCGAAATCCATCAAAATTTGAATTCCCGGCAATTTTGTATTCCTACATGCCATATTCACTCAGGAACTTGATCCGCATGATCTTCAACTGCTCCCAATTGAAGTTGTATTCGGCCAATTCCTCCTGTGCCACCTGCAGCGAGGATGTATCACAACCCTTGAAGTACGCGATGATCTCGTCCTGGTCATCCTCATCAAGCAACTCATCTATCGCATAGTCCAGGTTTAGCTTCGTTCCGCTAGCCGCGATGGTTTCCATCTCCTCCAGCATCTCATCCATCCGCCACCCCTTATTCTTCGCGATCGTTTCCAGCGAAACCTTCTTATCCGTGTTTTGAATAATGTATACCTTGTTTCCGCTCTTGTTCACCACGCTCTTCATCACAAAATCATCCGGCCGCTGAATATTATTATCCGTCACGTACCTGGCGATCAACTCCACAAACGGCTTACCATAACGCATCGCCTTGCCCTTGCTTACACCGGAACATTTTTCAAGATCGGCAATGCTCATTGGATAAAGTGTAGCCATATCCTGGAGCGAAGTCTCAAGGAAAATCACAAATGGAGGCAACGTCTTCTTCTTCGCTTCCTTCTGCCTCACCTCTTTCAACATCTCGAAAAGCTTCTCATCGAGGGCTGATCCTCCTGCTCCCTCCGGCGTTTCCTCATCATCAGCGTTCGCCTCTTCAAACAAGTTATTGAGTACGATCTTGAACGACTTCGGTTTCTTGCAAAACGCGTCGCCGGCTTTCGTGATCTTCAACACCCCGTATTCTTCTATGTCTTTCTTTAATAGTCCTTCCAACAACATCTGGCGGATAAGCGAATTCCAGAAATGGCTTTCCCTCTCCTGCCCGCTTGCGAATACTTCTATGCCATCGTGGCGATACATCTGGATCTGTGGCGTGAGCCTTCCCGTAATGATATTGACGACGTAGTCGGTCGCGAAGCTTTCATTGAGGGCCTTGATAGCTTTCAAAGCGATGACTACTTCATCCTTTGCCTCGAGTCTTTCCTTCGGATGGCGGCAGTTATCGCAATGACCACAGTTCTCCTGATCATACTCCTCACCGAAATAACTCAATACGACCTTGCGCCTGCAAACGCCGCTCTCCGCATAAGCAACAGTCTCGTTGATCAACTGCGCACCCACTTCTCGTTCGCTTAATGGCTTATCACGCATCAGGTGTTCGAGCTTGCTTACATCTTTATGGGAATAATAAAGAACGCACTTTCCTTCCAGTCCATCGCGGCCTGCGCGGCCCGTTTCCTGGTAGTAGTTCTCGATTGACTTTGGAATGTTATAATGTATCACGAACCGTATATCCGGCTTGTCTATACCCATACCGAATGCTATGGTAGCACAAATTACCTGTACGTCTTCGTTGAGGAACTGGTCCTGCCTATCTGAGCGAAGCTTGCTATCAAGGCCCGCATGATACGCGACCGCCTTGATACCATTCGCCATGAGAATGTTGGCTAGCTCTTCGGTGGTCTTCCTGTTGAGTGTATAGATAATACCACTCTTCGTCTTCATTCCTTTGATGAACCGTACTATGTTTTCATCGGTTTGACCTTTATTGATCTTGGGAAGAATTTCGTAATTCAGGTTGGGCCTGTTAAACGACGAGATATAGATATGCGGATCTCTTAGGTCGAGATTCTTAACGATATCGCTTTGCACTTTTGGCGTAGCCGTAGCGGTAAGCGCGATCACCGGTATTTCCGGATTTATCTGGATCATCATCTCTCGCAATCTCCTGTACTCGGGTCGAAAGTCGTGACCCCACTCAGATATACAATGAGCCTCGTCTACGGCGAAGAAGGAAATCGTGAGATCGGAGAAGAACTCCAGGTTTTCCTGTTTGGTAAGCGTCTCGGGAGCCACATACAACATCTTCGTCTTACCCGTTAGCAGATCATCGTGTACTTCCTTTATTTCCCTCTTATTTAATGTTGAATTAAGAAAATGCGCTACCTCATCATTGCTACTATAACCGCGCACTAAATCCACCTGGTTCTTCATCAATGCGATGAGTGGAGAAACGATGATGGCGACACCGTCGCAAACCATTGCGGGAAGCTGGTAACACAGGCTCTTTCCTCCGCCAGTAGGCATGATGACGAAAGTGTCGTGCCCCGCCAGCAGGGACTCGATGATCTTTTCCTGGTTGTCCTTAAATTTATTGAAACCAAATTGCTCTTGCAGAGCCTGGTGAAGGTCGAAACGTTTTGCGCCGTTGGTTAATAGTTGCCTGTTGGCTTTGGGTGTAGAAGATTTCTTCGGTCCGCTTGATTTTTTCTTTGCAGTTGTTGCCATTACTCAGGTTTTCTTGCCCTCAAAAAATAATATTGGATTCACGTCTGTCATAATAAAAGATAATGCATTTTTCCTCAAAAACCCGGCAGCGCTCCTGAAACTTTACAGCTTCATCCGGTTAAGATGATAGGAGACAGCGTCTTGACTTACAATTGGGCTAAAAGTGGGTCGAACGTTTTATCAGGACTTCATCATCAACAACCTGCCGGAACCGGCGACGGGACGACGAAAATACGGAATAGGCGCTGCTTTGTGAAGGCTTTAAATGATTAAAATTGTATACAGGATGTTAATGATCACCGTTCATTGTAAAACCTATAATTTTGCGCCTTGTCCATGGCATCATCAATTAAACAAACCGCCCTTAGTACCATAGAGTTGGAGGCCTCATCCATTGCGGGCCTAAAGGAATTTATCAACGATGATTTTGAGAAGGCGGTAAGGGTAATTGCTGAGTGCAAAGGCAGGGTAGTGAGTAGTGGTATCGGTAAAAGTGCAGTCATCGCCCAGAAGATCGTCGCCACTCTCAACTCAACCGGTACGCCTTCGGTATTTTTACATGCCGCGGACGCGATTCATGGAGACCTCGGCATGGTGCAGCAGGACGACGTAGTAATGATCCTTAGCAAGAGTGGCGAAAGTCCAGAGATAAAAGTGCTGGTCCCATTGATAAGGAACTTCGGAAATACGATTATCGCAATCGTAGGCAATATCCATTCGTTCCTGGCTAAACAGGCGAGCATCATACTCAATACCACCGTGGCACAGGAAGCCTGCCCAAATAATTTGGCGCCAACATCAAGCACTACAGCGCAACTGGTGATGGGAGACGCGCTGGCTATTTGCCTGATGGACCTCAAGGGATTTCAAACCGATGACTTCGCTAAGTTTCATCCGGGGGGAACGCTAGGTAAAAAACTGTACTTGCGCGTGTCGGACATGTATGTGCACAATGAGAAGCCACAAGTGTTAGACAACCAGACCCTGAAAGAGGCGATAATGGAGATGACTAAGAAGCGACTTGGAATAACGGCTGTGGTAGACAAGGATAATAATTTAAAGGGCATCATCACCGATGGAGACCTGAGAAGAATGCTGGAGAAAAACGAAGCGATAGGCACGATCAAAGTCGATGAGATCATGACAAGAGAGCCGCAGACGATCGCCCCTGAGATGCTGGCCGTGGAAGCGCTCGATATTCTTAGAAAGAAAGAGATCAGCCAGCTAGTGGTTGTGGAGAAAGGTAAATACCTCGGGATCATTCATATTCATGACCTCGTAAAGGAAGGATTAATTTGATAGTGGGGGATCATCACTATCAACTGTTCAATTAAAAAAGCATGAACAAACATCATTACGTTGCAATTATGGCTGGGGGTATCGGCAGTAGGTTCTGGCCGATGAGCCGGACTAACATGCCTAAGCAGTTCCTGGATATTTTGCATAAAGGGAAGACCCTGATACAGGACACATTTGAACGGTACAACAAGTTGTTGCCCGCAGAGAACATCTATATTATTACTTCACAGGATTATGTTTCCATTGTCAAAAAGCAATTGCCCCAGTTGCCCGCGGAGAACATCCTTGCAGAACCTTCTAAGAAGAACACTGCACCCTGTATTGCATATATCGCCTTCAAGCTCTTTCAAAAAGACCCCCAGGCCTTAATGATTGCCGCACCTGCAGACAACCTGATACTCGAGGCCGATGAATTTATAAAAACTGCAACGAGGGCGCTTGACTTCGTAGACCATATCAATGCACTCGTTACCATCGGCATCAAGCCTACATACCCAAACACAGGATATGGTTATATACAGCACGACATGGCAGAGGCCGCACCTTCGATCTATAAGGTGAAGACCTTTACGGAAAAACCGAATATCGATCTGGCGAAGGCGTTCGTGTCGAGTGGCGACTTCTTATGGAATGCAGGCATATTCACCTGGAAGGTGAAAAACCTACTGGCTGCTTTTGAAAAACATCTTCCGGAGATGTTTGAGGTGTTTGCAAGCGAGCGGGAAAAATTCAATACACCCGAGGAAGCGGAAGCCATTGAACAGATCTACCCACAATGCACGAGTATCTCGATCGACTTTGGAATAATGGAGAAGGCCGACAATGTATATGTGATTCCTGCATCTTTTTCATGGAGTGACCTTGGTACATGGAACAGCGCATGGGAGAATATGAAGAAGGATTATTTCAACAACGCAGTGGCAGGGAATAGCGTGATGGTGGTCGATGCTAACAACTGCGTGGTACATGTTCCCGACAATAAACTCGTGCTGCTTCAGGGGCTCGATGATTATATCGTTGTGGATACTAAGGACGTTTTGCTAATCTGCAAGAAGGAGAAGGAACAGGAAATAAAGGAATACGTCTCGGAAATAAAACGCAACAAAGGAGAAAAGTTCCTCTAGCGGGCGTGGATAAAAACTACTGACAGAGTTTTATTCCCTTTCTCCCCTGGTCCCGAGCTCTACATTTGAATAAATTAGCGTCATGCCTCAGTATCCGCTGAACAATATCATGTTTCTTGACATCGAAACGGTGCCGCAGCATTCCGACTTCGGCTCTCTTCCTGAAGAATGGAAAGATCTATGGACGTTGAAGTCAGCATCGCTATTGAAGTATCATGAGACGGAGACCAAGGAATCAATCTATCCCAGGGCTGGGATCTATGCCGAGTTTGGTAAGATCATCTGCATCAGCTGTGGGGTGATTATGGGAAGTGGCGACTCGAAGAGAATGACACTAAAATCTTTCGCCGGGGATAATGAGAAACTGTTGCTCCATGAATTTTCAACGATGCTCAACAAATGGTCATCGGGAGAGCCAAAATTTCTTTGCGCGCATAACGGAAAGGAGTTTGACTTCCCCTATCTATGTCGCAGGATGATCATCAACTCCCTCCCCATCCCAGCGTTGTTAAATGTGGCTGGGAAAAAACCATGGGAAGTAGGCCACCTGGACACCATGGAGCTGTGGAAATTCGGCGACTTCAAGAATTATACTTCACTCAACCTCTTGGCCTGTACATTAGGCATTCCCACACCCAAGGATGATATCGACGGTAGTCGCGTATGGGAAGTGTATTGGAAGGAAAAAGATATCAGCCGCATAGTTACTTACTGCCAGAAGGATGTGATAACCGTGGCCCAGGTGTTTCTGCGGATGCAGGGTGAGCCGACGATTAGGGAAGAAAGCATTGAGATTAAGGATCGGGGGCAGTGAGCAATAGGCAATAAGCAATTGGCAATAGGCAATAGGCAACAACCAATGGCCAATAGTCAAGTTAAACGCATGACGACTCATAACCCGTAACTCACCTTCATGAACATCGAATCACTTCGTGACTACTGCCTTAATAAGCCCAATGCGGAAGAAACGCTTCCATTCGGGCCGGATACGCTTGTCTTCAAGGTGGGTGGTAAAATGTTTCTTTTGGTAGGTCTGGACGAGGAGCAACTTAGCTTCAATGTGAAATGTGATCCGGCGATGGCTGTTGAATTAAGAGAACAGTATTCAAGTGTATTGCCTGGATACCACATGAATAAGAAACACTGGAACACGGTCATTGTGGACGGGTCTGTACCCGACAAACAACTAAAAGAGTGGATCGATCTCTCCTATGACCTGGTGAGAGGAGTTCCGAAGAAAGGAAAGAAGTAATCTTCGTTAGTGTTCTTGTATGAACTCGTGGTAGATGAGAGAATCTGGTGTTTCTCTTAATAAAATACTTCGTCCGGGGAAAAGTGTCGCACAGGTATCACCACAATAATCCTGGCTCCTGGCTTGACTGTACATAAATTGACCTGATAACTTCACAACCGATTTCTCCCTTGTTAACCACCTTTCACAAAAGCCGCAGTCAATTTTCTGCGTCGACGTGGCGTTCGCGGAGAACCAGAGACTAATCATCTTCTCGGTCATATTCTCGGGGTAACTAATGGTGCCGTTCGAGTAGGTGATCTTCCAACAATACTTCTCGGCCCCGACTCTATCGTAGAATGGACCATACAAAGTTTGGACCTCCGCCTCCGTCTTTCCGCAGATTACACCCATGTCATTACCGAGCATATCGTAGACCTGCCAGCATCGATCCTTATCCTTCTTACAGGAAAGGGCCAATGTCAATAATAGGAATACGCATATTCTTTTCATGAGAAAGGAGGATTGGGGGAATAAAAATATAAATTCTTTGCAGCCTGCCAAAGCGGGATCCTTATAAGTTTTATGCGGTATTTTTACGTTTTTAATCGTGATCAAACAGCCGCTGGTGAATATCAATTCGAAACTTCCGTCAGTAGGGACCACCATATTTACGGTGATGAGTGGCCTTGCAACTGAACACAAGGCAGTTAACCTCGGACAAGGCTTCCCAGACTTCCCAATGAGCCCGGACCTCATCTCGCTTGTTAATGACGCCATGCGAAATAACTTCAACCAGTATCCACCCATGCCTGGATGGCTTCCGCTGAGGGAGTCTATTGCAGAGAAGATTGAACTGCTATACGAAGCGAAAGTGAATCCAGACACCGAGATTACCATTACACCTGGCGGCACATATGCCATTTATTCATCGTTGACCGCTATACTCAATCCCGGTGATGAGGTGATCGTATTCGAACCCGCTTATGATAGCTACATTCCAAATGTGGAGATCAATGGAGCAAAAGCCATCACCATCGACCTTGTATTCCCTGAATATAAGATAGATTGGGTGGCCGTGAAGAATGCGGTTAATCCCCGCACGAAAGCCATACTCATCAATTCGCCACACAATCCAACAGGAAGCGTAATCGGGCCCGACGATATCAGTCATCTGCGATCCATTGTAGAAGGCACTAATATTTTCATTGTAAGCGATGAGGTGTATGAGCATCTCATCTTTGACCAGATACCGCATCAGTCTATTCTTAGATATCCCGACTTGCTCGAACGCAGTTTCGTTTGTTTTTCTTTCGGAAAGACATACAACTGCACCGGGTGGAAGCTCGGTTATTGCGTAGCGCCAGCGCCGCTAACAAAGGAGTTCAGGAAAGTACACCAGTTCAACGCCTTCTCCTGCTTTACTCCTACGCAGGTAGCGTTAGCTGAGTTTTTGAAAAATAAGGACGAGTATCTTAACCTCGCCGCCTTCATGCAGAAGAAGAAGGACTATTTCAGGGAACTAATGCAACAGACGCGATTCACCATGCACCAGTCGTATGGAAGCTATTTCATTTGCGGATCGTATGAGCGAATCAGCGATGAAAGCGACAAAGACCTGGCGATCCGCATTACAAAAGAATTTGGCGTGGCCTCAATACCTGTGTCTGCCTTTTACCACAACGGGAAAGACGATAAGGTGCTGCGCTTCTGTTTTTCTAAAAAGAAAGAATCACTCGATATGGCTGTAGAGCGGCTGATGAGAGTCTGATACCGTTACGAACCCAGACAAACACACCTTCAAATCCACAGCGTTTGCAGATAGATAAACGTTACAGGGGAATTTTCTATATGCTACTAGCGGCGCTAGGCTTCGCTACGATGGGTGGCTGCGCCAAATTGTTGAAAGGAAGTTTTAATGCGGGGCAACTCGTGTTCTACCGAAACGCAGTAGGGCTGCTAGTGCTGCTGGTTGGATTCGTGATCAAGCCACCAGTGAATAAAGGAGCTCGCTTTCATTTGCTAATATTCAGGGGGCTGATGGGGACAGTTGCCCTATACACATTGTTGTATTGCATTCTGCATCTGCCACTGGGAACCGCTATGACCTATAACCTGACATCGGCGATCTTCATTGCACTGCTCTCTTTCATCCTTTTCAAAGAATACAATGGGCATATCGTATTGGTGGCGCTGCTACTTGGATTCACGGGGATGTTGCTGATATACAAGCCGGCGGTTCACCTGCCCTGGTACTATCATGCAGCGGGTTTGCTCTCAGGAATCACATCGGCTATCGCTTATTTGACGGTAGGAAGGCTTAACCGCTATTACGACACGAGGATCATTGTACTTTCTTTTGTATTGACGGGGTTCCTGGTGCCCCTCATCTTCATGATCATTCGCTATTCATTTAACGTACCATCGGATGATGTATTCTTTATCGATTGGCGCTGGCCAGTAGGAAAGGAATGGGTCTATGTCTGCTCCCTGGGGTTGGCTGCATTATTCGGTCAATACTTCGTCACGAAAGCATATGGCGCAGACCGCGCGGGAATTGTATCGGCAATAGGGTATGCCAACATCGTCTTCTCCGTATTTATAGGAATGGCACTCGGTGATGCCTTCCCGGATATCATCTCACTTTCCGGAATAGTCTGCATTATCATGAGCGGGATTATTATTTCGTTAGTTAGAAAGTCTGGAAGTTAGGAGGGGAAGAGAAGGCCCGCAGATGATCATGATTATTATGTTCAACGCAGATAGCTAATAAATCTGTGATAATCATAACAATCATGATAATCTGCGGTCAATCTCTACTACCCATAAAATTAATTTGGAAACACCAAATGGTTAATCGTATATTTGCGATATAAGATTAAAAACAAGATAAATGGCATTTAATAAGAAGGAGGAATTCAGTAACAAAGAGCAGTCGCTGGCCGCATTTGCAAAAGCAATCAGCCACCCGGCACGCATTTCCATACTGAACGTCCTGGCTAAGAAGAACGAATGTATCTGCGGTGAGATTGTAGAGATCCTCCCACTCGCCCAGAGTACAGTGAGCCAGCATTTAAAAGAACTCAAGAATGCCGGGCTGATCGACGGTTCGGTGGACGGACCCCGCAGTTGCTACTGCATCAACTGGAAGGCTTTTGAAAAATTCAATACGGAATTCAATTCCCTGTTCGATACTCTTAAGACTAAGAACGAAAAAGCGTGTTGTTAATTATCACCAACGAAAAAAGTATAGCCATGAATACAAATGAAGAAATCAAATCGGTAGTCCGCGAAAAGTATGCGGCGATCGCCAACCAGTCACCCGAACAAAACCTGGCCTCCTGCTGTGGTTCCACCGGATGCTGCGGCGATGAAACTTACAGCATCATGTCCGATGATTATTCCAAGCTCGAGGGGTACAACCCGGATGCCGATCTTGGTTTAGGCTGCGGACTTCCCACCGAGTTCGCCAGGATGAAAGAGGGCGACGTTGTAGTAGACCTTGGAAGCGGCGCAGGTAACGACGCCTTTGTAGCACGCAGGCATGTAGGCTCAAGTGGCCGGGTGATTGGAGTGGACTTTACAGAGGCCATGGTGACCAAGGCCAGGGAGAATGCATCGAAGCTTGCTTTTGACAACGTAGACTTTCGTCTCGGCGACATCGAAGATCTTCCCATAGTGGGTAATGCGGTGGACGTGGTAGTGAGCAACTGTGTACTGAACCTCGTACCTAACAAGCACAAGGTGTTTGGCGAGATCTTCAGGGTGCTGAAGCCGGGTGCGCATTTCTCCATCTCGGACATAGTACTTGAGGGTAGCCTGCCGGAAAAATGGCAGAGTGTGGCCGAATTATACGCTGGTTGTGTCTCTGGAGCCATCCAGAAGAACGACTATCTCGGCATCATCGAGGAAGCGGGCTTCAAGAATATTACCATACAGAAAGACAAGACGATCACGATACCCGATTCCATTCTATCCAGCTACTTCACGCCCGAAGAAATCAAAACATTTAAGGAAAGCAATACCAGGATCACGAGCATAACCGTATATGCGGAAAAGCCTGCAAAGGATGACCGCAACTGCTGCGAGCCTGGAGCCGGTTGCTGTTAATTTGTCTCATATTCATTAACAATAAAAAGTAAAGCCATGAAAAATGTAGATCATAAAGACCCAGGAGGTTGTTGCACAACCGGCAGCGAATGTTGTGGAGTTGGTGAGTGGGGTTGTTGCTAGCAACGTTGGAATTGGTTGATCAAGTTGACTAAGTTGATTGGGCTTTGAACACTCAGCAAGCAGATCGAAGCAGAAACATTAGCATTCAACCTAGTCAACTCAACCAACCCAATCAACTTAGTCAACCTAATCAACTCAATCAACTCAATCAATCAATTCATGAAAAAGAAGCTGCTATTCGTTTGTATTGAAAACAGCAATCGCTCTCAGATGAGCCAGGCATTTGCAAAAATGCTTGGGGGTGATAAGGTAGAGGCTTATAGTTCAGGATCAAGACCCTCTGGTGTAATCAATCCAAAGGCAATCGCCGCCATGCAGGAACTCGGTTATGATCTTTCCCTGCATTCGTCTAAATCACTCGAGGATGTAAAACGTTTCGCGCCGTTCGACGTAGTCATCACCATGGGTTGCGGAGACGCCTGTCCATGGATGCCGTCAAAGCAATTCGTCGATTGGCAGATTCCAGACCCTCGTAATATGAATGAAAGTGAATTCAGGGAGGTGAGGGATATGATCAGGGATAAGGTAAAAGACCTGCTCGTTTCGCTATGACCTAAAAACACGGTTACTTTGCTCAAACTTTTTGCGTTTGACCATTCCATTCCTTCCTAATTCTCTATATAAATTTCTCTTCGCCCTCCTGGGACTGGTGTACATCATCGGCCTGTTTGTTCCACTCGTCGACAACGACTCCGCGCATCATGCAAGCATTGCTCTTCGTATGCATCTCACTGGTGATTATGTAAGCCTTATCGACCAGGGCGGCGACTACCTCGATAAGCCCCACCTACTCTTCTGGCTCGCAGCGATGAGCTTCAAGGTATTCGGAGTAACAGGCTTTGCCTATAAAATACCGTCATTGCTTTTCACCATCCTTGGCACCTTTTCCGTCTATAGAGTTGGCGTCAGGTTATACGGTAAAGAAGTGGGAAAACTGGCTGCCTTAATCGTTGCCTCTGCCTTCGCCTATATTCTCGCTAACAACGATGTTCGCATGGATGCCATTCTTACCACATCCATTGCCTTTGCTACATGGCAGTTGACTGCCTTCGTCGACACGGGAAAATTGTTGCCTGCAGCAGGTGCAGCATTGGGATTAGCATTGGGCTTCTCAACCAAAGGACATATTGCTGTGTTCGTCCCCGCCATTACCACCCTCTTCTATATCGCATATCGAAAGGATTGGAAAATTTTATTAAACTGGCGGTGGCTGGTATTAATTTTTCTCTTTGCACTACTGATATCTCCCGTCGTCTATGCCTATTATTTGCAATACAACCTTCACCCCGAAAAAGTAGTACGGGGAAAAAATAACATCGATGGGGTGAGCTTTATTCTCTTCAATCAAAGCATCTCCAGGTTTAGCGGTGAAATGGGGGGCGATGCGAAGAACGACTACCTTTTCTTTTTCCATTCATTCCTATGGGCCTTTGCGCCATGGAGTATACTGGCCTATATGGCTATCGTCAATCGAATCAGGCATTTTTCAACTCGGAAGGAAGAGTGGGCTACTACCGGCGTATTTCTTTGCGTGGCATTGTTGGTATCCGCCTCTGGCTTCAAACTTCCCCATTACCTGAATGTGATTTTCCCAACAGCCTCCGTAATGACCGCGGCTTTCATCATCAGGCGGCAAGGAAATATTAAGGCGGAAAAAACCATTCTCACCATTCAACTCGTACAGGTTATTCTTCTATTACTCCTAAGCATCTTCATCAATGCCTGGGCATTTCCTGTAAAGAGTGTATGGATCATCATCGTGACTGTTTTTCTTCTAGCCATTGTATTTTACTTCATGAAGAGCACTGCATTCAGTCGTCTCCAAAAGGCAGTCGCGATCAGTGTGTCCGCAATGGCGCTCGTCTTCTTTATGCTCAACAGCAGTTTCTACCCGCAACTCCTGAAGTACCAGGCGGGAAAGCAACTTGCGAAACTAGGCGAGGGCAATGTGAATCCCGCTGACGTATATGTGCGGCCCAACAGTTATAGCGCCTCATATACATTCTATTCCGGTTCTATCGTCAAACCCTTTCACGATTCCCTCCTGGCTTCCGGGCGAAATGTTTGGCTGCTGACCGAACCGGGTCCATTGGAGGAGTTTAGAAAAGAAGGCTATCAGACAGGTCGTGAATACTCTGCCGTACACTACCGTGTTACAAAGTTAGATCTCAAATTTATGAACCCTGAAAAGCGAGACCAGGAAACCTGGAAGATGATGCTCGTCGAGGTCCTGTCAAAAAAATAACATGCTTGAAAAGAGAACATTGCTTGAAAGAATAACCATCCGGCACATCCTGCTTGCCGGATTACTTCTCAGGTTGCTTGCCGTGTTCTTCTCACCAGGTTATGCATTTCACGATGATCATTTCGAAATGCCCGAACTCGTGTTTCGCTGGAAGAATAATATCAACTTCCTCTGGACGGGAAGCGACGTGCATGTTTTCAGCCTGATCTACCCAGGGCTAATGTATGTATTGTTTGAGGCATGCAATGCGGTAGGCATCCACACTCCCGAGGGAATGATGTTTGTAGTACGATTGTTCCTTGCTTTGGTGTCGCTGCTAAGTATCTACTATGCCTACCTGCTGACCCTTCGACTAGGTGGAACGAAAACAACTGCCAATCTAGCAGCGCTGGCAATGGCGCTGTTCTGGATATTTCCATTCATGTCGGTGAGGAATCTACGGGAGTTCTTCTGCATTCCTTTTCTGCTGATGGGCAGCTACTACATCAGCGATCCGAAATTGACAACGCGGTCCATTTTCCTCGCAGCATTATGGTTCGCCGTCTCATTCAGCATACGATTGCAGGTCGTCTTCATCCCTATTGGAATAGGTATTTGTCTTTTATTCAATAAACAATACCGCACAAAGGCACTGTTATTCGGTTTGGCCTTCATCGTCGCCTATATGCTTACTCAGGGTCTTTTCGATCTCATTTACTATGGGGATCCTTTTGCCAATATTAAAGAGTACGTACGCTTCAACTCCAATCCGGTAAATATCGAAATACAGCCACAAGGTCCCTGGTTCCAATACATCGGCACGGTAGCGGGCGTTGTATTCGGGCTTCCATTTCTTTTGCTTGCGTTAGGATATGGCTACAGTGCCAGGCTATCTTTCCACACAAGGATGTTAATGATTGCATCCCTTCTGTTTTTCATCTTTCATTCGGCGTACAGCAATAAACAGGAGCGATTTATCCTGCCCTTTATTCCATTCTTTCTTCTTCTTGGAATCATCGGCTTCTATGAACACTATGCCCGCAATCAGCACAAGAGGTGGTTGCGGAGGACGACCCGGATCGTCATCGCCTGGTTTCTTGTATTGAATACAGTTGGATTACTCATCCTCACCTTCACCTACTCCAAGAGATCAAGGATAGAGGCGATGATTTACTTAAGGAAGAAGGCCGACGTGACCAATATAGTGATGGAAGGAGAAGTATCCCTGCAGAGGCCACCCACATTCTACCTAGGCAAGCACCTCGAGAATTTCGTAATGCCACCCGAGGGCAATATCGATACATTGGAGAATGAAATAAGAACATCAGGTAAGCCTGTCCCTAATTATGTGATCATGGCAGGAAGCCATGATTTCGATTTGCGACTGGCACGTCTGAAAAGCTTATTTCCCAATTTGAAAGAGGAGATAATCATTACCACGAGCTTCGTCGACAACCTCGCACATTGGTTAAACCCAAAGCATAACCAGAATGAGAACTGGCATATCTATAGTATCAATTGAAAGGTTTGTTGCTTAGAAATGTCAAGAATTACAAACCAGCTTTTTTACTGATGTCCAGCATCCTGTCGATCGGTTTCTTCGCCGCAACGCGAAGCTCCTCGTCCATGATGATATCCGGTAATTCATATTCCATGCACAGGTATATTTTCTCCAGCGTGTTGCGTTTCATATGCGGACAATCGTTACAGGCACAACTGTTGTTTGGAGGCGCTGGAATGAAAGTCTTATAGGGGTTAGCCTTCATCATCTGGTGAAGAATGCCGGTCTCTGTGGCGACGATATATTCACTCGAAGAATCTGTTTGCGAGTATTTCAGAAGACCCGTAGTAGAACCGATAAAGTCTGCAATCCGAAGGATGGGATCCTCACATTCCGGATGTGCGATAAGTTTTGCATTGGGATGCCTGATTTTTAACTTCGTGATCTTCTCCAGGCTGAAAATTTCGTGCACCATGCAGGCTCCGTTCCAGAGTAGCATGTTGCGCCCAGTTACTTTGTTGATGTACGCGCCAAGGTTCTTGTCCGGTGCGAAGATGATCGGTTGTTCCTTTGGAAAACTCTCAACGATGATCTTCGCATTACTACTCGTGACGATCACATCACTCAACGCTTTGATTCCCGCACTGCAGTTGATGTAGCTCACGACCACGTGATCAGGGTGTTGCTCTTTGAATTTCTTGAAAAGCGGTGGTGGACAACTATCGCTGAGGGAACAACCCGCTTTGAGATCAGGTATCACGACCTTTTTCGATGGATTGAGAATTTTCGCCGTTTCAGCCATGAAGTGTACCCCGGCAAAAACGATCATATCGGCTGTAGTCTTCTCCGCCTGTTGCGCAAGACCCAGACTGTCCCCGATGTAGTCCGCCACATCCTGGATATCCGGTTCCTGGTAGTAGTGGGCTAGGACTACTGCATTTTTTTCCTTCTTCAACCTTTCGATTTCCTGGAATAGGTCCAGCGTCGGATCCAGATCTATGTCGAGGAAACCCTTCTGGGTTAAATCTTTTTTGGCGAGGAAGAGTTCGTCGGAAACCATATCAGCTTTTTTTAACGAGAGCAATATTCGACCAAGCAAACCAATTTTTCAAAATTCATTTTCTTTTCTTCTTTTCTTTTATAATAATAGTATTAATACAATTTTATAAAAAAGAGTTTATTATTATTACAACTGTGGATTCGTGGAAAACTTAGTTTCAATCCCTACACCAAAGTTATCAATTAACAGTAATCCACATTTAAAACATCGAAATCCACATACTTGTTTGAATCTGGTGGCGGGTTTCATCATATAGTCAACATCATTGTGCGTAACCGTACAACGGATCGAACGAACAAGTTTTTGATAGGCTCTGATGTGGATTGGTATAGAACAACTCGGCAAATCGACCCGAACCCGAAGGTTGTTCACTCCCGACAGCAAGATGAGATCAAACAATCCAGTTTCATATACACGTTTCACACAGGGTTATACACAGCAATATCACCTTCTTCACAGCCTCTGGTGCAGAAATAGTTTAACTACCCATTAGTATTTGAAGACATATTATTCCATTTTAAATCAACTAACGCTTGTTTTAAATCATTAATTTTAGTACCTCAAATTTTACCTATGCGAATACTACGGTCCTTTGTGTTAATCATTACCCTCGTTTTCTCCTTCCAGGCGATCGCAAATGAAGGAATGTGGCTCCCCCAGTTATTGGAAAGGCTAAACGAGAAGGAGATGAAGAGCCTGGGTATGAAGATTAGCGCCCGTGATATATATAATGTAAACAGCGGGAGCCTGAAGGACGCCATTGTTAGCTTTAATGGCAATTGTACCGGGAGCATTATCTCAACAAAGGGTCTTGTCCTGACTAACCACCACTGTGGATTTGATGTTATTCAAAATCATTCTACGCTTGACAAGAATTATATAAGGGATGGGTTTTGGGCGAATAATCTCTCAGAGGAGCTGGCGAACCCGAAACTATATGTCACTTTCATTGTCCGGATCGATGATGTAACCAAGCAGGTCCTCACGGGTGTGACGGCAGAGATGACAGAGAGAGAAAGACAATCCATCATTGATAAGAATATGAACGAGATCGGCAAAACCGCAAAGAAGGAAACCAGCCAGGACGTGATGATTAAAGGATTCTTCGAAGCCAATCAATATTACCTGTTTGTAACTGAGACCTATCGCGACGTAAGACTGGTAGGTGCACCTCCATCTTCTATTGGAAACTTCGGAAAGGACACTGACAATTGGATGTGGCCACGGCATACCGGCGATTTCTCGATCTTCCGAATATATGCAGGTAAAGACAACAAGCCCGCGCCGTATTCTGCCGATAACGTGCCGTATGTGCCCAAGAAGTCCTTACCCATTTCGATCGATGGTGTGGCGGAGGGTGACTTTACTTTAGTGTTCGGTTTTCCGGGAAAGACGATGGAATATACGCATAGTGCGTTTATTCAACAGACGTTGAACGTGGTAGATCCCGCGAAGGTTGCCATTCGGACTAAGGCTCTTTTCGTGATAGATAGTTTCATGAGAAAAGATGAGCAGATAAAGATTAAATATGCAGCCAAGTACGCGAATGTTTCCAATGCATGGAAGAAGTGGCAAGGTGAGATACTCGGTCTTAACCGAACGAATGCAGTGAACCAGCGAAGAGCGTATGAAGCAGAATTTCAGAAACGAGTGAATGCGAACCCTGTCTGGAAGTCTCAATATGGCCAGCTTCTTCCAGACCTCGAGGCTGTGTACTCGGAGATTGGACCTCTGGGACTGGCTCGTGATTATTTTACGGAGATTACCAACCGTGTGGAACTCTTCGCTATTCACAGGAGACTAAGTGCACTACGGAATGCGAGAATAAATGGAGGCAAGAATGATTACTCCCAGGCATTGATAAATATAAAGGACACGCTGACCGATCTATATGCGGAATACAATCCTGCTTTGGATCGTAGGTTGTTCGAAGTATTAATAGAGATGTATGTCAGTGATCAGGATGGAAAGATATTATCTCCGGTCCTCCTTGAAAGAGTAAGGGCTGCGGGAAATGATTATAAGAAACTAGCAACGGAGATTTATGGCGGATCGGAGATGACAGCTGGACCGAAAGTGCTCGCCGCGCTCGAGAAAGATCCTACGGACATGCTCGAAAGGATTCAGAACGATAAAGTCAGTTTATTGATAGCGGACATTGTCGATTCATATAATAAGAATACAACTGCGCGTCTAAACGAAGTACAGTCAAAGCTTAATCAGTTGCAACGAACGTATATGCGGGCGCAATTGGAGGTAATGAAAGAAAAAAAATTCTATCCCGACGGCAATAGTACACTCCGGGTCACCTACGGTTCAGTTAGAGGGATGGCCGCCCGTGATGGTGTGAAGTATGACCCTTACACTTACCTGGACGGGGTGATGGAGAAATATGTTCCAGGCGACTATGAATTCGATGTGCCTAAAAGGTTGCAACAGCTGTACAGGAACAAGGAATTTGGACAATACGGAAAGAATGGAAAGATGCCGGTTTGCTTCATTGGGACGAATCATACAACCGGCGGAAATTCAGGAAGTCCAGCTCTCGATGCCTATGGAAACCTGGTGGGTCTAAACTTCGACCGGGCCTGGGAGGGCGTGATGAGCGATATTCATTATGACCCGTCCATTTGTCGAAACATAATGGTAGACGTCCGATACGTTTTGTTCATTGTCGACAAATACGCAGGAGCCGGTCACCTGGTGAAGGAAATGAAGCTCGTTCACCCCAAAGTCAGGTAAGCGACCAAGCTGAGAATAAGGGGGTTAGCCTCCATGCGGCTCGCAGAGCCGCTGCCTGTCAAGTAATTGGCTAATTACCCCCTATTTTTCCCCAAATACCCTATTTTTGCCATCCGTTTTTTAAACCCTTGATATCAATATGTCAGTTATCCAGAATATACAGGAAAAGTATGCGAAGCTAATGGCGATCATCATTGCGCTCGCATTAATCATTTTTGTGGTTATGCTCGCCTTTGAAAATGGTGGAAACCTTTTCGGTGGCGGAAACACGACGACAGTTGGCAAGGTGAATGGAAAGTCTATCAGCTATAATGATTTCCTTCTGAAGGTCGATCAACAGGAGAAATACATGGAATCGCAGCGCTATGGTACCGGTCCAATGTTGCGCCAGCAAGCTATTGAAGGTGCCTGGAACCAGGAGATAAATTCCATTCTTCAGAACGAGGAGTATGATGAGCTTGGTATTGAGGTAGGGAAGAAGGAAATGGGCGACATACTATATGGCATGAATCCTCCGGAAGATCTCAAGAGACAATTTACAGATTCTGCAACGGGAACCTATAATGGTCAGCTCGCTAAGTCGAAGATCGATGAGGTGCTCAAGATGAAGAAAGGAACGGCGGAACAACTGGAATCAAGAGAAAGGCTCATTCAGTTTATTACTTATCTGGAGAATAATCGTTTGTCAGAGAAATACAGCGCTCTTCTCACTAACAGCTATAATGTCCCAAAATGGCTCGTTGAGAAAGAGAATGCGGACAAGAGCCAGATGGCAACTATTTCTTTGGTGAGAGAGGCATACGCTACCAATACTGATAGCAGTATTAGGGTCACTGATAAAGAGATAGAAGACTACATCAACAAGCACAAAGACGAATACAAGCAAAAAGACGAGACGCGCAGTATCGCCTATGTGTTGTTCAAGGTGGCACCGAGTGCTGCAGATACAGCCGTTGCATTGAATAGAATTATGGGATTGCGGGCGGAGTTTGATACAACCAAAGAGGTAAAGAAGTTTCTTGAAAAGCAGGGAGCTCAAATGTATGATGGGTATATCACCGGCTCACAAATTCAGATTCCAGTTAAGGATTCCATTTTCAGACTACCTATTGGCGGAGTGTATGGACCCTATATCGACGCGAACAATTATGCTCTGGGCAAACTACTTGGAGCCAGAACGATACCTGACACGGTGAAAGCGCGACATATATTGATCTCATTGGAAAGACGTGATCCGCAAAGCGGGGAGATTCTCGAACAGCGTGATTCGGCCACGGCGAGGAGATTGATCGACAGCGTTCAGCGACTCGTTCGCAATGGTGCAAACTTCGACTCATTGGTAGTTGCGATCTCAGAAGATGGCGGCAGTAAAACAAAGGGTGGTGTATATGATGTACCAAGTGGCCAGTTTGTTTCTGAGTTCAACGACTTCATTTTCACTAATCCCACCGGATCCAAGGGGGTAGTAAAAACAGAATTTGGTTATCACTATATCGAGATCCTCTCCCAGAAGGGGAGCTCACCAGGATACAAGGCCGCCTATCTCACACAACCAATTGAAGTAAGTCCGGAAACGGAAAATACAGCCAATAGTGAAGCATCATTGTTTGCCGGGGATAGCCGCGATCAGAAATCGTTCGATGCTAATGTTGAAAAACTAAGAAGTAAAGGCATCAGTAAGAATTTCGCGACTGACATTACTAATATGGCTTCCGATGTGCAGGGTGTGGGATTCTCCCGCGACCTGGTAAAAGCTGTATTTAAGGCCGACAAGGGCGATGTGATCGAGCCGATCAAGGTTGATGATAACTATGTAGTGGCAATTGTGACAGACGTTGTGAAGCCCGGTCTCCTGCCAATTGCAAAGGCAAGGAGCGGAGTTGAGCCACTCCTTAGAAATAAGAAGATAGCCGACGTATTACGTAAGAAGATTGGGAATGTGACCACGCTTGAGGCTGCAGCTACTGCTCTTGGCGGAAGGCAGGTAGAAGTTGCGGATAGTGTTCGTATGGTTGGGGGGCAAACCTCACCGTCAGCAGGATACTTATCCGGTGAACCAAAAGTTGTTGGCGCCACTTTCAATCCGGCTAATCGTGGCAAAGTAGTGACTGAAGTGATTGACGGCACTTATGGAGTGTATGTAATTAGAGTAGATAACGTAATCGCAACACCGTTGGCCGAGGCAAATGTACCTGAGCAGAGGAAACTTAGGTACCAGCAAGGCAGGCAGGCAGGAATGTACAAGGCCTTGCAGGCATTACGCGATAATGCGAACGTAAAGGATCAGAGAAATGACTTTTTCTAATAAAGACCCATACTAATCGCTTTGAACGGCTGCCTGAAAGGGTGGCCGTTTCTTTTTGGTAGAATTGTAAACAAGAGCCTTCGCGAATTGTTATTTTTACGGCGGGTTCCGAAATTGAGATTATGAATGATCCTTTGATAAATAAAGTGGCAGAAAGCGGGTTGATCACTATCGATCCTGAGAAGTTCTATCCCAGGGAAGAAGTGGCCGTCTTCGATCTCAAGGATTACCTGTTCATGGGACTTATTCTAAAAGAAAAGGACTTCCGGGAGGCGCTGAAGAATCTTGACTTAGAGAGTTATAGAAACAAACACGTCGCCCTCACCTGCACGGCAGATGCGATCATCCCGGTATGGGCTTACATGCTTGTAGCTTCGGTACTTCAACCAGTAGCAAAAGAAATCGTCATGGGCGATGAGAGAGATTTACATCGGGCGCTCTTCCTCAAGAATCTGTCGGCAATCAATATCGCCGAGTTCACAGATAAGAGAATTGTGGTGAAAGGATGCGGAGAAACTCCAATCGGTGATTTTGTTTACATGGAACTAACGAAGTTGTTGCGGCCGGTTGCGAAGAGTATTATGTATGGCGAGCCATGCAGTACCGTACCTGTATATAAAAAGAAGTAATTTGCAAAAGCCGTCCAAGTGACGGCTTTTTTTATATATACGGATCGCCTAAAACCTCCATTATGGATGTAGAAGTCTTATCGCGCATTCAGTTCGCCTTCACCATTGCATTTCACTATATCTATCCACCATTAAGCATTGGGCTCGGACTGCTCCTCGTCATTTTCGAAGGAATGTACCTGGCAACGGGCAAAAAGATATATGAACAGATCACTCGTTTCTGGATCAAGATATTCGCGCTCATATTCGGGATCGGTGTCGCTACGGGTATCATAATGGAATTTGAATTCGGAACCAACTGGGCGACGTATTCTAAATATGTCGGCGATATATTCGGAAGCGCACTCGCCGCGGAGGGAATATTCGCATTTGCGCTTGAGGCGGGGTTTCTTGGGATACTCATATTTGGATGGAACCGCGTGAGTTCAAGAGTACATTTTTTTTCTGCACTGATGGTATTTCTTGGGTCAATGTTTTCGGCAATCTGGATAGTAGTGGCAAATTCATGGCAACAGACACCCGCCGGCTATCAAATTGTGGGAGAGGGAATGAACGCGCGAGCAGAGATCACGGATTTCTGGGCAATGGTATTTAATCCATCCAGCGTTGACAGGCTAGTGCATGTATGGATTGGGGCATTCCTCGCTGGGGCTTTCCTGGTTTTGAGCGTGAACGCGTGGTATATCCTTAAGAAGAGACACCTCGAAGTGGCGATACCTTCCTTCAAGATTGCATTGTTGACGGCCACTATCTTTTCCTTGCTACAGCTGGTCGCCGGACATAGAAGTGCAGATGGTGTGGCAAAGAATCAACCTGCCAAGCTTGCGGCGCTGGAAGGCCACTACGATTCACTTTCGAGTGCAGATATGTACCTGGTAGGATTCGTAAACAATAATACACAGAGAACAACAGGCATCAGGATACCGGGTGGTCTGTCTTTTCTCGTACATGGAAGATTCGACACCCCGGTAAAAGGATTGAATGCTTTTAAACCAGATGAACGACCGACACAGGTAAATGCAGTGTTCCAGGTATACCACCTCATGATCGCCATTGGTATGATGTTGATCGCACTGACTCTTTATGCCTGTATTCAATGGAAGCGCGGCAAATTATTTAATCAGCGATGGCTGATGATTGTTTTCGTAGGCAGCGTCCTATTACCACAGATAGCCAACCAGGCCGGTTGGTTTGCAGCGGAGATGGGCAGGCAGCCATGGGTTGTTTACGGCTTACTTAGAACATCTGATGCTTTGTCGAAGACCGTGACGGCAAACCAGGTAATGTTTTCACTTATACTTTTCATGGTTGTTTATAGTTTGTTGTTCGTGTTGTTTATTTATCTTTTAAATAAAAAAATTCAACATGGACCAGCGGAGTATGGCACGAAGGAAGAAATCGACGAAAGTTCAAAACGCAATAACCCTGTAATAAAACAAGAACACTGATGGGAGAATTTATTGGCATAGAATACCATGTATGGTGGTTTTTGGTCTTCGGCGCAGTGATAACCGGCTATGCAATACTGGACGGATTTGATCTTGGCGCCGGCGCTCTTCATTTGTTCCTGAACAAAGAACAAAGTCGCCGTATCGCGCTAAATGCAATTGGCCCGATTTGGGATGGCAACGAAGTATGGCTGGTAATCGGAGGAGGAGCTTTGTTTGCAGGATTTCCCGTGGCGTATGCCGCCATTTTTTCCGCGTTCTATGTTCCATTCTTTATCTTCCTTATGGGAATTATATTCAGAGCGGTGTCAATTGAATTCAGGAGCAAAGAGCCAGGCGCCATCTGGCGCAAGACTTGGGACGTGGTGTATTGCGTAGCATCAATCATCATCGCGCTATCTCTGGGCCTCATGCTGGGAAATGTGGCGTATGGCCTCCCTCTGAACGCAGACAAGGAGTTTGCTGGCGATGGCTATTCCTTTTTTCACCCATTCTCCATCATGGTTTCAATCACTACGCTGGCGCTATTCATGATGCATGGTGCTATCTACCTCACTATGAAGACCGAGAATCGACTGTATGCAAAACTCCACCTGCTGGCTAATAATTTCACCGTATTCTTCGTGTTGAGTTTCGTAACCACCACGCTATATACCTTGTTGTACATTCCCCACCTGAGTGATTTCTTCAGGCAACACCCTGTATATTTTATCATTCCCATGTTGATGACCCTTGCTATTGCTAATATTCCAAGGCAAATCAAGAAAGGAAAGTATCGGTATGCGTTTCTGAGTTCGGCGGCCACGATCTCGTTATTGCTGATCATGGTGGCGATAGAAGTATTCCCGTACTTATTATACTCGACCGGTGCGCCGGAGAACAGTATTACTGTGCATAACGGCGCGTCTTCTGCGAAGACAATGAAGATATTGTTGATTATCGCCCTGATTGGAACGCCACTCGTAGCAATCTACACTGCGTTTGTTTTTTGGACGTTTAAAGGAAAAGTGAGGCTTGATGAGACCAGCTACTGAGTCAAGTACAAAAAGTTGACTGGGTTGACTGAGTTGATTAAGAATGCACAACTGAGTTGACTATAGAATCTGGCATAACCCTTAATCAACCAAATCAACTCAGTCAACAACAAACCTACCTAACCGGACACGCACTCTGACTACTAATCTTCGGCTTACAAGGATTATCACCATTCTGATCATACGAACTATGATCCCACACGAAGCCCATCTCTGAACTACCCGCGGTGTAGGAGTAGCTGTTTTTTCCAACTTGTGCATCGTGACCGATACCGACACGCATCCTGTCGCGGGTATTGTCTCTTCCGCTTATGTTGAAAGAGAGGGTCAGGCTCACGGTATTCATGTCACGGAAACTAACGCTTCCCCTGTACCACAACCCTACACTTACGTCCACTTCATTCTGAGTGACCTCGCCACCGATCTGGTAGCTTGTATGTTTTGCCTGGCGGTAGCCGATGGCGCCGAGGCTGACGGACCATGTCTGCTCGGGATTGGTGTAGGTATATAACACATTACCTGTCCATCGCACTGGCAACTGGCTCCTTGTAGTATCGCCAGAGTTGGTTAATGATTCATCCGGCCTGTTCATATGATGCGAACTGAGCCCAAGCAACACTCGACTGTTTTCGGTTAGTTGGTAATTGAAGAACATACCGGCGGCAAAATCCGGAAATAATTTTCCACTGTTGATGGCAGGGTCTGCAGCCGACACTGAACCGGGAATAATTCCATTGATATCAAGTTCATCCGCGAAGACCAGTTTGCTATAGTCAATTCTCCTTTGGGCAAGACCAAACTGGATACCGCCGGTCCAGAACCACTTGGGCATTCCACCATTCTCGGCCGCGCTCGCCGTTCCAGCGCAAACAGTGTAGGCGTATGAACCGTACACGCCCGACTTCTTCAGGTATCCTTCACTTGAGTGGGTCGCCAGCAATCCAAGACCACTGCTGATACCAGGGAAGAATTTATCAACTGAAAAGGCCATGTAGTTCATCTGCGAAGGTATTGTCCACCAATGCCTGCGGTAAATGGCGCTAACGCGCAAATCCATTTCACCGGCTCCTGTTGCCGCCGGGTTTAAGTTAATAGGGGAAAGATAGGCCTGCGAGAAAATAGGATCCTGTGCGAAGGCGGGCATAGCGAGACTTGACACAACCAATGTCATCAGTATCTTTCTTACGCGTTTTCCTTGAAAGGTTGGCATGTTGATCATTTTATGATAGTGATGAATCCTGCTTTCACAGCTTTATTGCTACCGGGGTACAACATTCCTCTCCATTCGGTACCATTAGTATACATTCCTTCTATTTGCCAGCTATAAACATCCTGCTGGAGTAATTGCCCATTATACTTTCCATCCCATGGTTCACTCGGAGATCCATTTGCATCAAGCTTCGAGGTCTCAAATACTTTTTGTCCCCAGGCATTGTAGATCCGCAACCTGTATGTCTTAAGTCCCTTACCCAGCGGAAGGAATTGTCGTAAACTGTAGTTACTGCAGCCAAGACACATGGCATTGGGTACGTGAAGGAAGCCGGGCACGTGCCGGATTGAAACAACGATTGAGTCAGATGCGCTACATCCCGTATTGTTGTCTGTTACTACCAGCCGCACATTGTACCTTCCAGTATCACCGTATTCATAACTTGTTTCACGACCGTTCCGGGTCTGCAGTGATCTGTCGCCCATATACCATACATAGTTCTTTGCCGCATGTGTCGCAACTGTATCCTTGAAATAGAAAGTATAGTCGGGCTGTTGAATAACGAGACCTGGCGACACTGCAATCTTTGGGAATGGTAATGGCTGGACGATCATTTTCCCCGGCATTGAAGTGTCACCGCAACCGCCAGCATTCTCCGCCAGTGCCTGGAGGGTGTATTCTATAGGAGCAGAATGTTGCACGCCTTGCTGGTAATTATACTGGAATGGGTTCGTCGTTCCTTCAATGGACCCATTGATGAACCATTTATAATTTACCTGTTCACCGCCGGTATTTGTAGCGGTGGCCATGTAAGAAATCGTTGTATCATGATTACACGTCTTGACTAACTCGGGGCCGAACGTATTTCTTGGAGTACTGTATACACGGAATTGGCGGATGCTGCTATCGACACAACCCGCAGTTGTATAGACGATAAGCTTGACCCAAAATGATCCGGGAGAATTATAAACGTGTGTTGCACTCAAGCCAGACAAATGGAACTCACCTTGCGATGTGCTGCTATCATAGATTACCCATTTGATCGACGAATATCCGCTGATATATCCCGCATTAACGTTCAGCGTATATGGTGCGCATAGTTTCCCCGGCTGAATAGATATCTGTGCAGGCAACTTGTTGACGACTGTTATTTGCCTACTGGTTGTATCATAGCAGATGAAGCCCGATGAATGCACTTTCTTAGCTATGAGTTTGATGGTATATAATCCGGGGCTGGAATAAATATGCTGCCCACTCGTGAACGAAGACGTCTGCCCATCCCCCCATTGCCATTCGTAGGCATTGGCATTGGTGGAAGCATTTGTTACCGTTACCGCCTGGCTGGTACAGAGTTTCTGCACGTCCTGGCTAAACGCGGCCACAGGCTTGTCAAACACTGTAACGGTTCGGTGAATGAGCGTATCTGAACAATCATTCCGTAACCTGATGGCGACTGAATAATTTCCCGGCTGTGTAAATAGGTGACTGATGATGTTTTGGTTGTTTGGTACCAGTATCGTTGGAGAGTTGTCACCGAAATCAAAAGTCAATTGTGTAGCGCCAATAGTGCTGTTGTTGAACGTCACCAGGTGCGGTGCACAGCCCGCCACCTGATTTCCATTCACAGTGATGAATGGCTGGATTACGTTTGGCTGCACGACGATCACGATCGATTGAGTATCTCGCGTACATTGATTCTCCGAGATTAGCCTTACCGTATAATTGGAGACCACACCTGTAAAATAAGTGTGCGTAAAAGAACCGGTTGTATTGGTGGTGTCTGTATGACCATCGCCAAAGTCCCAGTAGTACGCAAAGTTATTTCCAAGAGAAGTGTTGGAAATATGCAGGATGAAGGGAGAGCAGCCCCTGGTAGTGTCAACTGAGAACCTAGCCTTCGATCGTGCGAATACCTTCACGCTGTCGCGGTAGTAAGTTGTATCGCAACCGTTGAAGGCTTTTAAAACAATTCTGTATACAGTATCACGGAAAGTTTGACTCGTGGAAAAACTGATAACTCCCGGCTGGACGGCTGTTGTAGTACTCCCATTTCCAAAGTTCCAGAAGAATTGTACACCGCTGCCGACATCTGTCGATGTATTTGTGAATAAGACCTGCAAAGGAGCACAAGCGCTATCGCGATCTTTTGTAAAAGCTGCAATTACTGAGGGTCGAGTGATGAAAGTCCTTTGCATACTATCCGGCCTACAGCCATGCTGACTGGTAGTCACTAGTTTAATGCTAACGGTATCTCCCGGGGCTGTGATAGAATATGTCGGCACGGCCCCATTTGTATTTGAACCTATCAATGCGCCATTCGCATACCAGCTATATGTTCCGTTTCCTGCGGGGAAGAGAGTATTGCTTACCTGGTTATTGATATTGATGGGCGCACATCGCACCGTGTCACCGGTTATAAACTGAGCATCCGCATCTGGATAGACGGTGATTGGGATCTGTTTCGTATCAGAACATCCATTCGCGAGACTTCCAACTACGGTGTAAGTAGTATTCGAAAGAGGTGTGGCCGTTACTATATCCGTATTAGTTCCCGACAAGCCAGCCGCCGGCGACCATGCATAATTATCGGCACCAGATGCGGTAAGCAATATATTATTGCCCACACACAAAGCGCCCGAAGTTGGGGAAACGCTCAATAATGGTTTACGTCGGACCGTAATCTTTACCGAGTCGAGGTTAGAGCAATTCGTTCCCTGGAATGCCGAAAGGAAATATGTATACACCGTATCGCTGGAAGGGCCATTGTATGGTAAAGAGAAAATGGGGTTGGCGATGGCCGCATTGCTTAACCCTGTCGATGGGGACCATTGATAAGTAACGCCATTTACTGGCGTGACCCCGAGTAGGACACTGGTGCCGCTACATACAGATGCGTCGTTTCCAGCCTCTGCCGGCGGCGCCGCAAATATTGTTACCGTTGTATTAACCGTATCGCTGAGCATACAGCTACTATCCGTTACTATAAGTTGAATGGGATGGGAGCCGGTGGTTGTAAATTGAATGTTTCCGGGTAGAAGTTGTGTTGAGATAGCAGGGGTGCCATTAGCGAAACTCCACTGATAGCCAAACGGACCAGGGGCATAGCAGTTGGTGTGTGTAGCAGCAGGCGCTATATTATTACCTACGCAGACCGAAGTTATGGGACTGACCGTGACAGCGGGAGGACCTTTAATATAAAACGTATCGCTTACCGACATATCGGGACAGCCATACGGTGAATTATGTGCGCTAACGGTGAGCCGAATAATGAATCGTCCTATCCTATGAAGCTGTATCGATGGAAAGGCACTATTCTCATTGGTGCTACCAGCAAAAGAATGTGTGACAGGCGTAGTGACGGCGCATCCTTCGGGATCAGAATAGGTCACGCTCCATTGATAGTCGTCGCCCTGGCATCCACCAATAGGGGATGTATTCACGGGGTTGATGGTGACGGGCCCACAGCTACTGCGTTGAGCAAGGGTGAAGGCAGCTTGTGGTGGATTGCGTACGCAGATAGTCCTCATGGTACTGTCTAGCCCGCAACGGTCATTGTATACGTATATCTTGATGGTGTAGATACCGGTTGCAGTAAAACGCACATTTAGATTGTTACTTCCGTCGGACCATAGCAATCCATTGAGTGGATTTCCATTCAACGAACCAAGTGAACCTGAGACAAGACTGTATCCTGTTGAGGGACTGATTTTCCAAACCTTTATTCCATTGTTGATGCAATCTGAAGTAAAGGTCCCCGTTGCACTCACCACATTCCCGAAACTTGAAGCATTTGTTATGGTAACATTAGTGTTTACACACACAACAGGTGTAGGTAGCGAAATAAGGGGACGAGGCTTTCCTGAAACATAGATCGGAACTACCGATGCGCTATTGGAGCCGCATGGATTTTCGATCGTCAGGAAGGCGCCAAAGGAATTAGTATAAGTCTGCATGCCGTTGTTACTTGACGAAAAACAGGAGCCATTGTTGAAATAATGGGCAACAGTTGTTGGCGGAGGATGTTGGAACAACTGCGGCTGGTAGTCATCGTTTATCAGGAAAGAATAAGTTGTGCCGGGTGGGTTGTTGGCGGTATTGGTGATGACGAAACGCAAAGAGTCTGAAGAACAGATATCGGTATTGCCAAGACTCGCGAGACCACCCGCTGGGTTAGTGCCAAGGAAAACGATATATTTTTTGATGCCGATACAGCCGTCGGGACCGATCACATTTACCGTCATTGTACTTCCGCCTATAGGAAAAGTGTGACCGATCACCTGGCCTGTAGGCCAACTGGTGAACACGGAGTCGGGCGAGCCCTCGCCCCATTGTATCCTGTAAGAAATATTGTTTGCTATCGTCGTGGACATGTTCCGGAATTTGAAGTTGAATGCCGGAATATTGTTGCACTTCTTGAATGTCTGGATACCATTGAATAGGCCAAAGGATACCGTAGGTTCTGCATTTCCCACCGATGCATCGGGCACGCGTTTAACTGTGACGGGGTGAGTGACAGAATCCCTACAACCAAAAATATTCTTTACCACGAGTTTTACGGCGAACACTTCCGACCCTGGCAGGCCGACAGCATTAAGGAATTGATGCGTCGGATTTTCCTCTGTAGTAGTAACACCATCGGAGAAGTTCCATAGATAAGAATGAGGTTCACCCATCGAAGAATTATTGGTGAACTGTACATTGATGTTTCCACATTCGCTATCGGGCGTGAAGTTATATGCAGCTACGGGAGCCACGTCTGACACACGCACAATGATGAAAGTGGAATCAGAGAAGGCGCCGCCGACCACACGTTGAAAAGCCGTATCAAAGCCATTGGTATTATATACTATGGTAATTGGTCCCACGCCAGCGGCGAATGTAAGGGTGCCTCCATGGGTAAATCTCCAACTGATGTTTAAGGAACCGGTGGCTGCGCTTTGATAGGTGATTGCGCTTCCTTTGCAGACATTGATGGTATCTCCGAAGCCCATGATGCGGGTGTTCGCACGGATTCCGGCAACCACCTGGGCATTACCCTGGAAGGTAGTAAACAGGAAAAAGGGAAGTAAGCTGCGCAGCAGTGCCCTGAACATAATAGGTCGGCCCATTTTAGATGATAAATGACTAAAACAAGGGTTTGGATCCGGGTAGGCTTAGCGGTATTGCAAAGGAGACGTGGATGAATTGGGACATACAAAATATAAAAAATCGACTCCATTTCTAATTTTTCAGGGAGATAATTCGAAAAATGGTTTCGCGTCAAGAGGAGGAGAGGGGTGGAAAATTGGAAGAGACTCTACGTTTAACGTTTAAGGGTTTAATGTTTAACGTTCTTAGGGCCGGAACTGTTCTTATATGCTCTTGAAAACCAATAATTTCGAAGGCTGTAACTAGAACCAACCGCGTCGTTTGAAGGCGTACAACATGATGAGCGGGACTAGGATCATGATTCCAACGGCGAAATAGAAGCCCCAGCGGTGATGGGCGAAAGGAATTTCGCCGAAGTTCATCCCGAAGATGCCTCCAATCACAGTGGCCGGTGCCAGTAGACAGGTCACGATCGTCATGACCTTCATCACTTCATTAAGCCGAAGGTTTACGTTGCTCACATAGAGATCCTGCATGCTCATCATAATATCACGATAGGTTTCACTCACATCGAAAGCCTGCACGATGTGATCGTAGACGTCATTAAAATATTTAGTGGTACGGTCGTCAAGCAGTTCGCTTTCACTCCTGATGAGGCCATTGATGAGATCGCGTGCAGGGATAATGTTACGCTTAAGAACGATTAGTTCTTTTCTCAGTTGATTGATCTTCGCAAGCGAGCGGGTGTTACTTCGCCTGATGACCGTTTCCTCCAGCAACTCAATCTGCTCACCGAGCTGTTCCATCACGACGAAGTAATTGTCGACGATCAGATCGAGCATCATGTATAGCAGGTAGTCGGCCGATCGCTGCCGGACATGACTTTTAAGAAGCTTAAGTTTAGTTCTGATCGGGTCGAAGGCATCACGGTTGGCGTCTTCCTGGAAACTGATCACGAAATTTTTTCCCAGCACGATGCTGATCTGTTCCGCCTCTACTGATTTCTTTTCAGGATTGAAATAGAGCATGTTTAGAAGACAAAACATAATTCCCTCGACCTCGTCCATCTTGGGGCGTTGTCCCATGCTGATAATGTCTTCCGCAATCAACGGGTGAATGCCGTAGTGAAGACAGATGTTGTCTACATCGGACTTTCGAATGCCATCAATGTTGATCCAGCTGATGCTATGTGTATCGCGATATAATAGTGCTTCATCCACACTCGACAATTTCCTCTCCGTGAGGTTTGTCGCATCATAATCGTAAACGTAAACCGCCACCTCTTTCGCCTCCTCCCGTTGTGGGATAATGGTCGGATTCACCGACAGTATTTCCTTGGTCCGCTGGGTACCAAAAAGATTCGGCAGGTATAGGTATTTCAGGTATTTCTCGGGCCTGATCTTGACATTCATAAAAAGAAAGTTAGCAAAAGAACGGCAATAAAGATGCCGGCGCGATATTCGCGATGTAAAGAGTAAATTGAATTACTCTATTCGCGCCAAACATGTCATTGCCAACAAAAAAAAAGGGGTCCAGGACAGGGATTAGGTTGTTTGCCAAGCTACTCTTGCAGGCTTTAAGGGAAATGAAGAGGAATGATCCCTTGCGTATGGCTGGCGCCACCGCGTTCTTTACCACCTTTGCACTGCCACCGATCCTCATAATCCTGTTCCAGCTTTTCAGTCTCTTCCTTAGTCAGAAGATGGTAGGAGCCGAACTGAGCCAATTTCTTTCGGACACATTGGGGAGAGATGCTGCGACGCAGCTTCGGCAGATCACCCGGGGATTCAGGACGATTGTTCAACACTGGTATACGGCGGCCCTTGGATTTGTCTTTCTTCTATTCGTGGCAACTACTTTATTTACGGTGGTACGAAATACCCTCAATGATATTTGGAATATTAAGATAAAAGAGAAAGCTGGATTGTTATTCGGGCTTGGGATGAGGGCTCGATCTATCGTAATCATAGTGGCTGCAGGAATATTATTCTTCGCCGGAATCTTCATCGATAGTTTCGAGGCCATCGCCGGCAACAACCTGGATATGATATGGCCTGGAGGCGGCAAATTTTTCAAGGGAGTCCTCGATGAGGTGATTTCCGCTGTGATTGTTACTACCTGGTTCATTCTCCTTTTTCGTTACCTCGCGGATGGACGTCCCACGTGGAAGGCATCGATTGCTGGGGGCGTTCTCACGGGTATCTTGTTTTCCATTGGGCAAACTGTCCTCTCGTACCTGATCATTCATAGCAACATCGGTAGTATCTATGGCAAGTCGGCCTCGTTTGTTCTAATATTATTGTTCGTCTTCTATTCATCCTTCATTCTTTACTTTGGAGCAAGCTTCATACAGGCATATTCCGACGCAAAGGGCACCCCGGTTTTTCCATTGCGTAAGGCGGTGCGGTATAGGTTGCAGGAGGTGAAGTAGTGAATAGTGAATGGTGAGTGGTGAATGTCCCTCCGAATTTTGAATAAGCTAAGAGGACCGAAATCTAAAGGAAATTCCAACTTAGTGAAGCCACTCACTATTTACAACTCACTATTCACGTCGCTCATCGCGACCGCCTTCTTCACAATCTCCGCAATCTTCTCGCCCTTCTCTCTTATTTGTTCTTCTGTCCAAAGCAAACTGATCGCCGTAGATATGCATCGGCTCATCACAGCATCACTGGCAGAAAAATCCTGTGACCTGAGACGGGTCAATGCTTCGCGTTGCTGATCGTTGACTGGATGTAGAAAATCAAGATTCTTAAGGTGATCCCATTTGCGGATATAGTGCCAGTTGTTGTCGTACCAGTAAAAATTTCCTGCGAGTATGCCCTGTGCTTTAAGCTCACTAATGACTGCCTTGGCAGCCTCCTCCGTTGGCAGGAACCAACTTAGGAAGGTGCAGCTATCTCCTTCCGGGTCGGGAATCTTTCGAAAACTGACACCAGGAATGGGTGCCAGCATGTTTTTCAAAAACGAATGATTTCTTTTCTGGATATCGAGGAACATGTCAAGTTTCCTGATTTGGGCGAGTCCGACTGCAGCATGTAATTCGGAGATCCGGAAATTATAACCAATGAATGGATGGAGATCTGCACCCCTGTCGACGCCTTTGTGATCATGCCCATGATCCGTGTACCCATCGCATTTCTGATAAAGATCTTCTTTGTTTGTCAGTACCACTCCTCCTTCCGCGCAGGTCATTATTTTCACGAAGTCGAAAGAGAAGGTACCCGCATCGCCAATTGTTCCCAGTGCTTTTCCTTTATAGGTAGCACCGATGCTCTGACACGCATCTTCAAGAAGGATCAGGTTATGCTCACGGCAAATAGATTGCAACGCCTCTAGGTCGGCCATGCTCCCACACATATGCACTGGCATCACGCATTTCGTTTTATCGGTGATCGCCCGTCTAACAGCCGAGGGGTCCATTGTCAACGTCTCATCTACATCCACCAATACCGGAACTGCACCCGTGCTTAATACCCCTTCGAAGCTCGCCACGAAAGTGAAGGAAGGCATGATAACTTCATCACCCGCGCCAATTCCGAGTACTGCGAGTGCAGTCGTCAACGCAGCTGTGCCACTTGAAGTCAGTTGCGCGTACTTGCTACCGAAACGCTTACAGATAGCCTCTTCCAATTCCCTGGCCTTAAAAATTCCTTTTCGCGGGCCATCGAAACCGTATCGCATCAGGATACCCGTCTCGAGTACGTCATTCACCTCTTTCCTCTCTTCAGCTCCCCATAATTCAAACCCTGGCATAAAATATCTTTTAATGATTAATTGATTAAAGTTTTTCGTAGAGTTTCCTGAGCTTTTCTCTTGTGATTATTTTCTCCCAATCTTTTCCCAGAGCATTTTCCCAAAGGGGCTTCATTCCAAGTGATACATTTATCATTGCATCGAACTGCTCATCCGATAAGCCTTTGCATATTCCTTCGGGTATTATTATGTTATTCTTCTCGACCATGTATTTAAATTCCTTAACACCCTCTGGATAGTATTCCTCGAGATGATTCATCACGATGCAGTTGCCAATGCCGTGCTTCGTTCCAAGGAGATAGCTCAAACCATAACTCACCGCGTGTGCCACGCCTACCTGGCTATAGGCAATGCTCATACCTCCGGCATATGATGCCATCATTAATTGATCGTCGCTTTCCTCATCCCATTTATCTTTCTCAACGAACACCTTACGGCAAAGTTCTAACGCCTTCTCACCATAGGACTTACTAAATTCATTGAGATATGTGCCCTCGAGACTTTCTATGCAATGGATATAGCAATCCATTCCAGTGTAGAAGCGCTGGTTGGCCGGGACATTCGCCGTGAGCTGTGGGTCTAATATGATCTGATCGAAAGGCGTGAAGTCGGAATTCATTCCCAGCTTCTTCGTGGGTCCTGTCAGAACAGTAGTTCTTGAAACTTCGGCACCGGTGCCGCTTAGCGTTGGGATGCCCGCCTTGTATACGCCACGATGCTTCACAAGATCCCAGCCCTGGTAGTCGGCAGAAGAACCAGGATTGTTCATCATCAGGCCGACTGCCTTTGCAAGGTCCATTGTACTGCCCCCTCCGATTCCTATTACTCCGCTCACCGTTCCGAATTCTTCTTTCAACTGATTGGAGATAGAGTCTACGTATGTCGTCTTCGGCTCGTAAGTAACATCCGCGAAGATAATTTTGTCTTTGCCTTTTTGGGGAACACGTTCCACCAGTGGTTTGCCTTCAAAGAAATGATCCACCAGGAAAATAATTGGTTTTCCACCCTGGCGATGAGGTGTTAAGATTTCGTCCAATTGATCGAAGCTCCCCCTGCCGTACACCACATAATCCACCATTTTGAAATTTCTGAACTTCATGAATGTAATTGAGGTGCGAAGATACTAAGAGATATTTCACGCAAAGCCGCAGAGGCGCAAAGGAAGACATGTGTATATGTTAAAGGCTAATTCCCGATCCCCAATTCCGATTCCCAATATCCTACAACTCTGCGCCTCTGCGGCTTTACGTGAAACCTTATAGCAAGTCTACCGCTCGTTGTAGATCCTCCGGCGTATCAATCTCCACCCCCATGTAATCAACAACCGCCATACGCAACCGCACACCATTCTCCAGGTACCGAAGACATTCGATTTTCTCCGCCGCCTCCAGAGGCGTCACGGGCCAGTGGGTGAAGTCAAGTAGTGCCTCCTTACGAAAGGCATACACGCCAATATGCTCGTAGTAGATGACGCAGGCATCTTTATCCCGCGGGTAAGGAATGACTGAACGACTGAAGAAGAGGGAGTTCATATGTTTATCTACCGCGACCTTTACGAAATTTGGATCGTTTATCTCAGATGGCCGTGTCAACACTTGCATTAAGGAAGCGACCCGGACTGAAGGATCGGAAAAAAGATTCAATAACTTCTCTAGTGGATCTTTTTTTACAAACGGCGTATCCCCTTGCACGTTCACGATTATGTCCACATTTAATCCTTCTGCTGCTTCTGCGATCCTGTCGCTTCCGCTCTCGTGTTCTTTTTGACTCATGATGGCTTTGCCGCCATTCGAATCGATTTCGGTAAAGATGATGGGACTGTCGGTGACTACAATGACATCGTCAAACAGCCCTGTTGCAACCGTAGCATCATAGGTCTGGCGGATGACGGTCTTTTCACCGAGTTGTTGCATCAGTTTACCAGGAAATCTCGTAGCGGCATACCGGGCAGGAATCATCGCGATCTTTATCATGGTGCAAAACTACATTGCGGGCGTTGGAGTTGGCTGTTTAATAGTTTAAGGGTTTAAAAGTTTAAGGGTTCTGTAATAGTATGTTCCTGAAAAAAAGAACTCGTCTGGTAACAGAACTATTAAACTTTTAAACCCTTAAACCCTTAACGATCTAGCTTCTGAAACGGCTTCTTCATCAGCATCATGAAATTCTCGTCTTTATCATTGGGGTAATACCGGTCGAGGCCATACCGGATATCCTTGGGCTCCAATTTCATAAAGGTCCCAAGCAATCGATCCCAGATGGAGAGGATAGCGCCATAGTTGCTATCCGTATACGGTTGTTTCCAGTGATGATGCACTTTATGCATATTCGGAGAAACGAAAATATAACTGAGCGATCGATCGAGCCAGCGGGGCAGGCTGATATTCGCGTGGGTGAAAGCAGTGGCTAGAATGAGTATAGTTTGGAAAATCATGACCGCATACATCGGTGCGCCACTAACGATGATGCCCATGAAGAAAAACAGGCCACGCAATACACTTTCGATAGGGTGGTGACGGAGACCTGTGGTGACATCCACATTGTTGTCAGCATGATGCACGACGTGAAAACGCCAAAGAAAGGGAATGCGATGCTCCGTAATGTGAACCAGCCATCCACCAAAAAAGTCAAGCACCAGGAAGCTGATGATAATACCTCCAACTACCGACGCGTTGAGCCAATAGATGAGGCCAAAATTCTGAGCGGCGCACCAGTCGCTTAGTTTAATGATGATGATAGCCAGCCCAGTATGTATGATGAGATGGATGACAGTGAACCCAAAATTCACTGCGGCGTGTTTTGTCTTATTACGCTTGTACTGAAGTGAAATAAGCGGGATGGCACCCTCGATGATCCAGAAGAATAGCAGACCGCCAACAAGTAGGGCCATCCGTTCCAACGGCCGTTGGTCAAGGGTAGAAAAATACTCTATGATACTATTCCACATAGCCGATTCATTGTTGTGAAAAGTTACGAAGTTTAACGCAGAGGCGTAGAGAATAAGGAATCGGGAATTGGGAATCGGGAATTGGGCGTTAACGCCTACCCTATGTATCCCTCTGCGCCTCTGCGTCTTTGCGTGAACCCTACCCCTCCGTTTTCAGGATTTGGATCGCCCGTTCAATCTGCGTCTCGGCTACCATCAACTTGATGCCGCCCACTGCGTTACTCAGCAATGGATCAATTGTCACAGTATATTCATCCTGGAGAAAGCAGTTGATATATTCCTCTTTGAGCCGACCCATCGCGATGTGGGCCGGAATGTAGTTGTCGAACGAAGTAAGGAGGACGAATTTCATTTGCAATCTATGTAATGAAAAAAAGCCCTTATCCAGAGCTTTTGTGAAAACGTTTGCAGGCATTTCCTGCAATGTGAAATTGAGTAGTCGCTATAATATCTTATTGATTCAACATTAACGGCATTACCAGCATCAAGAGCTCCTCATTATCTTCCTGGTCTGAAGGCTTGATGAGCCCTGCCTTCGTAGGAGTAGATAATTCGAGGTTGACCTCGTCGCTATCTGCGGCATTCAACATTTCGATCAGGAACCTGGCATTGAATGCGATTACGAGATCCTCACCATTGTACTGGCACTTCATGCGCTCATTACCTTCAAAACTAAAGTCAATATCCTGTGCGGCGAGTTGAAGCTCGCTACCACTTATATTCAGGGCCACCTGGTTAGTACTCTTGTTGCTGAATACACTCACACGACGGAGCGCACTCTGGAAATCCGCCTTATTTACTGTCAACCTATAGGGATTGTCGGAAGGAATAACGACTTTATAATCAGGGAAGCGAGCATCGATCAAGCGGCAGCTCATCTGCGTTGTCCCGTGCTTTACAAACAGATGATTGCTATTGTAGCTGAGTGTTATCTCATCTTCATTGGAAGGAATGGCCGCCTTTAGTAGATTGAGGGGTTTGCGAGGAACGATGAAGTTGTCACCCTTCGGTGCGCTCACATCTTTCCTTTTATATCGAACGAGCCTGTGAGCATCCGTAGCTACAAACTGAAGGCCTTTCTTATCTAGTTCGAAGAAGACCCCTGTCATCGCCGGACGCAAGTCATCATTGCTCGTTGCAAACAGCGTCTTGTTGATGGCAGTCACCAACGCAGAGGCAGTCATCTTGAATGAGGTTGTATCGTCCGCAGCGGGCTCTTTAGGGAAGTTGTCCGGGTTCTCGCCCATTACCTTATACTTTCCATTGTCACTCGTGATCTCAACTCCAAAATTCTTATCGATAGTGAATGTTAAGGGCTGATCAGGAAGATTCTTCAACGAATCGATGAGGATCTTGGCGGGTATACAAACTTTGCCGCTTTCCTTTGCTTCGATCTCCTGTTGAACTCTCATCACTGTTTCCAGGTCGGTGGCAACAACCGTGAGCTTATTTTTTTCAACCTCGAAAAGGAAATCTTCCAGGATTGGCAACACAGTGTTAGCATTTATCACCCCAGCGATGTGCTGCAATTGTTTCAATAACGACGACGAGGATACAATAAACTTCATAGTTAGAATTGAGTGAGGCGAAACTACTGATTTTTGTATTACCGCCAACAGCATTCCGGGCACCCAAAATGCTCCAAATTCATTATTACTGCGAGGATTTCGGCAGACTCCAAATTAGGGTCAGATCCTCTCCGCATTTTAACTCCCCTGCGCCTTCCCATAGCCGACTAGATGGAAGGCTAAGTAACGATTTTTTGGGGCTGAAAATCCCTATGGAACCGACTGCTTCAAAGGACCGGATGCATTGTTCTAATTTTACCAGCCATGTATAACAAACAACTGAGTCCGGAGGAGGCGTTGCAGAAGCTGAAGCATTATTGTGGATACCAGGAACGTTGTCATAGCGAGGTGCGGGAGAAGCTATTTCAACTGGGAGTCTGGAAAAAATATCATGACGAGATCATCGCCGGCCTTATAGAAGAAAATTATCTCAACGAGGAACGTTTCGCCATCGCATACGCAGGAGGAAAATTTCGCATGAAACAATGGGGTAAAGTGAAGATCTCTTATGAGCTCAAACAGAAACAGGTCAGCGAGTATTGTGTAAAAAAGGCCATGAAGCAGATCGACGAAAATGATTACCAGGCGACAGCAACCAAACTCGCGGAAAAAAAATACCAAGACCTCACAGGCGAACAATACCTTGTACGAAAGAAGAAAACAATCGATTACCTCCTGCACAAGGGATACGAATACGCGCTCGTGGCTAGTGTCGTTCAGTCTCTAACCGGGAAAAGTCCGGAATGAGAATAGAGAAGGAGTGAAAGGAGTCGTACTCCGCACACTGCCTCATTAAATATCTTCCCCTTAGTGAAGCACGATCTTCTGTGTTCGGCTGCTAAACTTGCCTTGTACGGTTACATAATATATCCCCCTGGCGAGTGATGGCAATGATATCGCAAAATATCCCTGCCGGCCACCCATCATATTCGTGTAGACCTGTTTTCCCGAGGGATCATATACAGTGAGCCGTTCAATTGGCGTCGTAGATGTCAGCTCAATCTTATTCAATCTCACAACTGTTGGGTATATCCTTATTTCATTTTCACGTTCGCTGCCGAGAACGATAACGGAAGAATAACGGGAACTGCCATCAAGGTCGCGTAGCTGAAGGCGATAGAAAATTTTCCGTTGACCCTGTACAGCGTGCCGGAAACTATAGCTGCTACCGAGACTGTTGTTTGTTGCGGGCACCTGTCCTGCTACGGAATAATTGCTGCCATCGGTACTGAATTCGATCACGAATTTTTCAGCCATGTGTTCGGTGGCGGTATTCCAACGCAGTTCGGAATATCCATCCATACTCCTTCCCGTAAAACTCAGCAGCGTGACGGGAGTCGGTATATCTGCACCAATGCGAAAAACGGCACCTGCTCCTAACGCTCCTCCGCGTGATACTGCATAGATCTCGCCTGCTTCATCCACGCCGAATCCTGCGACGCTGCTACGGTCTTGTGTCTGTTGGGTGACGACACCAGCCTGGCTCATTACCCAGACATTTCCTGAGATATAGTCCGCGAAAATATAATAGCCATACATCTGACTATAATTTGAGCCCCGGTACACATAACCACCGGTAATGCAAAAGCCGCCTGTGGTCGAATTGCGAGTGTATTCATAAATTGGCGCTACATAGTCGCTCGGTAATGGGCTACATATAGGTAAACCTGGTGGCGGTTGAACTGTACCCTCGTAACAACGCCATCCATAGTTGACGCCGCCGGTAGTAGGACTGGGCTGACGAACGTTTACTTCCTCTCTCTGGCTCTGTCCTACATCGCCGATCCACATCGCGCCGGTTAATGCATCGAAGCTCCAACGAAATGGATTGCGAAGCCCTAACGCCCAAATTTCATCGCTGATGCCGTCGCCCATTACCAGGTAAGGATTACTTGCAGGAATAGAATAGAAAGGAGTGCCGCCGGTGCTGCCATTTATATCGATGCGCAAAACTTTCCCCAGTAACGAGGCCCCATTCTGCGCGAGATTATTAGGGTCATTGGCGCCACCACCATCTCCTGTAGCGATATAGAGCATTCCATCCGGTCCGAACTTGATGGTCCCACCATTATGATTTGTTTGATTAGCAGGCTTCGCAATTGAGATTACTTCATCGGGACTAGAAGGATCTCCCTGGTTAATATTTCCCGGCATCGTTCTATACCTGGCCACTCGGACAGTGGTGACACCACCACTGGTAGTAGTATAATAGACGAAGAAGTAAGGCATATCGTCGACGTGATAATCCGGGTGGAAAGCCATGCTTAAAAGACCGCGTTCCTCATTCGCGGTTATCGCTGCCGGAGAGATCACGCCACTGAGATCAATGAAAGTGGAGACAGTGCCGCCAGTTATTTGTTTAATCACCCCACCTTGTTCAACTACGAACAGACGACTGGTGCCATCTCCAGCATTCACAACCTGGATCGGCCAATCCAAGCCGGTGACTATAGATGTGTAATTCAAGACTGGCTGCGCATGGACGGAAAATGACAGAAAACAGGGAAGGAAGACGACCATCAGGATGATGGTCTTGAATGAAATCTTAAGCATAGCTCTGGTTTTAGGTGTGGAAAAAGGGCAAATTCAATGCCTGAACTTTTACTGCTACTCGTATTTGTACCTTCGCAGGCGAAACAAGCATATGGATCAGACACTCCGCATTACGACGATACAGTCTCACCTGATATGGGAAGATAAGGCCGCTAACCTGGCGATGTTTGAGAAGAAGATCATGGGTATCAGGGAAAAAACCGAGATCGTTGTATTGCCAGAGATGTTCTCTACGGGATTCAGCATGGAACCTCAACGTCTGGCGGAAACTATGGATGGACCTTCAGTACAATGGATGAGACGCATTGCTTCTGAGAAGAAGATCATTTTAACCGGGAGCCTCATAATTGCCGACGATACCGGGGACACGCCCCCGAGATATTATAACCGCCTGATCTGGATGCTTCCAAATGGGCAGTATGGATTCTATGACAAGCGACATCGTTTCGCCTATGCAGGCGAGGACAAAATGTTTACTTCAGGCAACAAACGCCTGATAGCATCGGTTAAGGGATGGAAGATCAATTTGTTGATTTGTTATGACCTTCGTTTCCCAGTTTGGGCGCGTCAATCAACTCTCTCATCCGCAAGTAGCAACGGCGCTTGTCCAGAATACGACGTACTGATCTACGTTGCTAACTGGCCCGATAAAAGAAGTCACGCATGGCGAACACTGCTGCAGGCACGCGCAATAGAAAACCAGTGCTATACCGTTGGAGTAAATCGTATAGGTAGCGATGGAAACCAGATACAATATATCGGCGACACAATGGTTGTGGATCCTTTAGGTGAAGTATTGTACCAGAAAAAAGAAGAAGATCATGTCAATACCATCACACTTGACAAAGCCCACTTAAATACCATTCGTGAGAGATTTCCATTCTGGAGAGATGCCGATTATTTCCAGGTGCTTAACGAGGACCTGGATGAGACCCCCGAATCATGAAATGATCAATAACGCACCGCTTGTTCTGCAGCCTTCTTATCCGCGTTGATCATCTCCATTGCCTTTTCGACTTTGAAATCAGCACCGCGACGTATTGCTTCCACCGATGGTAACGAAGGTATTTCCGGTTGCACACCTCTGCCATTCTTTGGTTTATCCTTATTGACAACGAGACGAAACAATGGCAATCGAAAACGAACACCCGTCTCCGGCAGAGTGACGTCGGGTATTAACCAGGCATTATTACCATAAGCTCCGCCACCGGTCTCTTCTCCCACGACGGTAACATTTTGCTGGTCGATAACTGAAGTGATGAATAGGGTGGTGGCTGAAAAAGAATTGCCGCCAGTAAGGATATATGACTTTCCTTCGAAATGATTTTTTTTCTTGGGCTTTACAAAATGTTTTTCAAAATATCCGAAGTGATAAAATCCATCACGCTTTCGCTTCGTGAAGAATGTCATGAACAGTCGATTGAAGAAATCGTTCTGGATATATCGACTATACTTCTTCCTTTTGGTGACTGCATAAAGCGAATCACCGATTTTGAAAGGATGATCAGCAATGAATCGGGTTAGAAGAGTTGAATTGGTGACACTTCCACCTCCATTGCTACGTACGTCAATGATGAGATGTCCTATCTTATGTTCTTTCAGCACACGAAAAGATCGTCGAAAGAATCCTTTCAATCCATAACCGCGCGAAAAACTGGCGAGGTCCATAAAGGCGGTGTGATTTGCCGTATCAATTCTTAATAGCCTGACCGAATTCATTTGTCGTTGCTTTCTCTCACGTCGTGATGGTTGAGGGACGCGGGTAACGGGCGTGACCGAGGCACGTGTTGCAGTATCTAAAGCAGGATAATAGAGCGGAATGCTTGCCGCTCTGGTTCGACCGGTACTGTCTATGTATTCGATATTGTACCGTGGTGAAAAGCCATAGAGTGACGTATATAGAGAACCAAAGAAACCACGGTTGCTGAGTGTTTGAAACTTATGTGTACGGTTATAGCCATCAGTCGACATGAAATGAAACAGGGTGTCGACGAGTTGCTGGGTTGTCCGGCCATTTATTTTAGTTATCACGGTACCTCGCTTTAATAACGAATCCTTGCGGTTGAGATTGCCGGCAACTACCATCGTGTCAATATCAGTGCCGGCGCCTCCTGGCCAGAACTTCATACTCAATGGAAATATTCTCCTGATAGCAGTGGTATCCATGTAACGGGAGTAAGCCTTCGAGGGGCGGGTGGAAGTATGACCGCAGTTGATCTTCGAAGTGACATAGCTGAGAACCTTACGAAACTCTGGCTCAGACATGGAATCCTTAAGCTGGCTTTGTCCCCATTCAAAATACGCATCCATGCGTTCCTTGCTCGTATACCAATAGAGGCCGGGGTGCGTCTCTTCGAGCACTCCCTGGTAGATCGAATAGTCGCGTTGAAGTTGTTGTGCTGAATATTTCTTACTGGGAGAATAGGAAGATTTGCCTACGCCGCATCCTGCAAGTACTACCACCAAAGCCATGACCGCAAGTGTACGCATGTTGTCGAAAATAATTGAAATTACAAATCCAAAGGGCGGCCGACGTTCAATAGGCAATAGGCAATAAGCAATTCACGAACTTAACTTGCCAATTGGTTATTGCCAATTGGCTATTGTCGCAAATGCTTCCACCCCTGCGCCGTCAACTCTCTCTTACTTCCACCTTTGGTGAGAATATTAACGCCTTCCTGTGCCTCTGTCATATACCCAACCACACTAATTTCTTCATTTAGGACCAATTTCTCGTGTTCAGAGGGAGGAATGGTAAATAAAAGCTCGTAATCTTCGCCGCCGCTGAGGGCGCAGGCTGTCGGGTCGATCTCGAATTTGAAGGCCGCCGTCTTCATGGCGTCGGCCACGGGTATCTTATCCTCGTACAAAACGCAACCCAGCCCGCTGTCCTTGCAGAGATGAAGGATCTCTGAACTGAGGCCGTCGCTGATGTCTATCATTGAGGTCGGCATGATCTCTTTTTCGGCAAGGAATTCAACAATGTCCTTTCTCGCCTCCGGTTTTAGCAACCGACCTATCACATAAGACTCGCCTTCCAGGTCCGGCTGTACACCGGGACTCTCCAGGTAGATCTTCTTTTCGCGCTCGAGAAACAGGAGGCCGATATAGGTGGCTCCAAGATCACCACTCACACAGAGAAGGTCACCCTTCTTCGCAGTGCTACGTTTAACAAACATATCCGGGGACACCTCCCCTACGGCCGTGATGGAGATAATGAGGCCTTTTTGGGACGAGGTAGTATCGCCTCCCACCAGGTCAACGCCATATTTTGAACATGCCGCATACACGCCTTCATAGAATTCATCGATAGCTTCGAGGCTAATTCGGTTGCTTAGTGCGAGTCCAATAACGATCTGCGTGGGCGTGGCATTCATTGCATAGATGTCACTGAGGTTAACCACAACACTTTTATATCCAAGGTGTCTAAGAGGAGTGTACATGAGATCGAAATGCACCCCTTCTACCAGCAGGTCTGTAGTGATCACGGTTTGCTTTCCGAAATGATCGATCACTGCGCCGTCGTCGCCGACTCCGAGTACAGTGGAGGCGTTTTGCAATTCTATATTCCTCGTAACGTGATCAATGAGACCAAACTCGCCCAGGTCGGCAATTTCTGTCCTGCTATTATCAGCCATTATTTCATTTTTAATTTCCACAAGAATTGAGGAAATGTAAAATCTAAAATCTAAAATCTAGAATGTAAAATGTAAAAGGTGATCAATCATTAAATTTTAGGAGAATTCATCTAGTAAAGATTGTTCCCCTTTTACATTTTAGATTTTATATTCTTCATTTTACATTTCTAGAGTTCACCTCCATTGATGACGCGAAGCATTTCATCATGAATTTTTCCGTTCGTTGCAAGCAACCGATGCTGGTAGATCGAAAACTTATCGCCATTAAAGTCGGTTACTTTGCCACCCGCCTCCAATACGATCAGGTGGCCCGCTGCGCTATCCCAGGCCTCTAGCTTATGCTCATAGAAACCATCGAAGCGGCCCGCGGCTACCCAGCAAAGATCGATGGCGGCAGAACCAAGGCGGCGTACGGGAACGCCTTTGCGAATAAACCGTTCAAAGATTTCAAGGGGACCATTGGGCATTGTAATGTATGTATATGGAAAGCCTGTAACAAGACAGGATTTCATGACCTCGGTCTGCTCGCTTACATGAATGCGATTGTCATTTAGTGTAGCGCCTTTACCTTTTTCAGCAAAGAAGAATTCCTTGAGTGTTGGATTATATACCGCACCTAATATTACTTCTCCCTCTTTTTCAATGCCGATCGACACACAACAGAGAGGAATTCCATGTGCGAAATTGACAGTACCATCTATGGGATCGATCAGCCATTTATATTCCGAATCCTGCACAATCTCCCCTTTCTCTTCGCTCAGGATGTGATGCCCGGGATATTTCGCCTTAATCACTTCCAGGATCGCCGCTTCCGCAGCATGATCGGCCTCGGTTACCAGGTTGTTTACACCCTCTTTATGCGAGATCTTAAAAGCATTGTTGAAAAACCGCGTGAGTTCGCCTGCTCCCGCCACTACAGCCTCTATCAGAGTATTATTAAGCATGCGCAAAGATAGCCAAGAAGATTTTCCTATTCCAGATTTAAGCGTTTAGATTTGACGCTCTTTTATCATGCAGCTATCTGTTATCATAGTCAACTATAATGTTCGCCATTTTCTGGAGCAATGCCTGTTTTCTGTACAGAAGGCGATAGCTGGCATTACATCGGAAGTGATGGTTGTAGACAATAACTCATCTGACAACAGTGTCGGTTTCCTGCGACCTAAATTCCCAGGCATATCTTTTACTTCCAACAAGGAGAACACGGGTTTTGCAAGAGCCTGCAATCAAGGCTTGAAACAGGCAAAAGGCAAATACATTCTTTTCCTTAATCCGGACACATTAGTTCCTGAGGACTGTTTTAAGAAGTGCATCGCATTCTTCGAAACTCATCCCGATGCCGGAGCCCTTGGTATACGAATGCTTGATGGCAGTGGCAATTTTCTCCGGGAATCGAAGCGTTCATTTCCCTCACCAATGACTTCGCTTTTCAAATTGTTTGGACTTTCAAAGATCTTTCCGCGCTCCAGGACATTTGCGCGCTACCATCTTGGTCATCTAGATGAGAACAAGGATCACCAGGTAGATGTATTAGCCGGCGCCTTCATGATGATAAGAAAGGAGATACTTGACGAAATTGGAGGATTCGATGAGAGTTTCTTCATGTATGGCGAAGACGTAGATCTAAGTTTCCGAATACAAAAGGCCGGGTATACCAATTATTATTTCTCCGGTAGCAGCATCATTCATTTCAAAGGAGAGAGCACAAAAAAAGGGAGTCTCAATTATGTCCGGCTCTTTTATAATGCGATGAACATATTTGTCCGAAAGCACTACGCAGGCGGCAAGGCGGGGACGTTTGGTTTCCTTATTTATGTTGCGATATGGTTTAGGGCCGCGATGACTACAGTCGGAAATTTTATCAGGCATATTGGTCTCCCCGTACTTGACGCCGCACTGATTCTTCTCTCGTTCTGGATAGTGAAAAGCGGATGGAATACATATATCAGGCCCGATATCCAGTATGAGAACCGGCTACTATGGATTTCATTCCCGGCCTTCACAGTGTTCTACTTATTGACGGCTTACTATGCAGGCTTGTATGATAAATGGTATAGAAAATCCGAATTGATCGGGTCAACCCTTATTGCTACCATTGTACTGCTTGCCGCATACGCACTGCTTCCAGAGCATTATCGTTTCTCAAGGGCGATCATACTGTTTGGTGCGTTGTTGGCCTTCGTGCTCATTAGCCTTCTGAGATGGGCGCTAGTGGAAGCAAAGGTGATTAACACCAGTGTTGACAAAGAAGAAAAGCCAAACACACTGATCGTCGGATCCCCGAGTGAGTATGAAACAACTTTACAACTCCTGAAAGATGCGGGCCTACATGAGCGCGTGCTTGGTCGTGTTGCCGTTGCCGATGATGATGTGACTGGCATAGGTAATTGGAAGAAATTATCCTTACTATCAGGAGCTATCCCCTTTCGAGAGGTGATATTTTGCGAAGGCACTCTTTCGTTTGCACAGGTAATAGAATCAACTGAAACGTTAGCAGGATCGGTAGCAGTAAAATTTCATGCAAAGGATAGCGTGAGTATTGTTGGTAGTCACTCGAAGGACAGATCAGGAGAATTCGTAACGAAGGAGAATGGATTTAAACTCAACGATCCTCAGAACCGTCGATTGAAACGTTTGATCGACATCGCTGTCTCGTTAACGGGAATTGTCTTCATCCCAATTTTAATATTTGTAGTTAAAAAACCGTTTTCATTCTTTGCAAACTGTTTTTCGGTATTGCTTATGCATAAGACATGGGTGGGATACGCGAGCAATTCCTCACAGCTTCCCAGGCTAAGACCAGGCATTATTGCCAGCAACGGAGTGCCTGTTAAAGTGAAACAGCAACTTCCGGCCGAAAGTTTGCAGATGGTAGACTACTGGTATGCTCGTGATTATACGCCGGTCAATGATCTTAGATTTATCCAGAAAGCATATAGAAATCTTGGAAGTTGATTAAAACAGGTCGCCGTTCATATTCAACGGTTTTTCTGTAACATTATGTACTTTTAAAACACAACAGACCTGGATTAATGGCAACGATTATTGACATAAAACTACCCCGGGCGATCGCTGCCGCACTTCGAATCCCGCCAAATGATCCAAGGAGACAACAAATCAGGGTGTTGAAAAAATTGCTCAAAAAGGCGAGGTTTACTGCATTTGGCCAACAATACCGGTTTGACGACATTTTATTAAGCCAGCATCCAGGCAAAAGATTCCAGCAACTAGTTCCGACGCACGACTACAACAAGATTTATGAGGAATGGTGGAAGCAAACTCTCGATGGAGTTCCCGACGTGACGTGGCCAGGAAAGATCAAATATTATGCATTAAGCTCGGGTACTTCCGAGGCAGCCAGTAAGTATATACCCGTAACAAAAGAATTGTTGCGTAGCAATACGATCAATTACCTACGCCAATTAATAAGCCTACTGAGTTATGAAGAGGCTAACCGGAAAGCTATGACGAAAGGCTTCCTAATGCTTGGTGGTGCGACTGACCTCCAGAAAGGAAAGGCCGGTTGGTATGCGGGTGACCTCAGTGGAATTCTCGCTAAGAAAAGACCGTTTTGGTTCCAGACATTCTATAAACCAGGTGGACGAATAGCCGCGATAGCAGATTGGAATCAAAAACTCAACGAGATTGTAGAGCGTGCGAAGGATTGGGATATCGGATATATAGTTGGTGTACCCGCATGGTGCCAGATGTGTATGGAGATGGTCGTGGAACATTATAAGTTGAAAAACATACATGAGATATGGCCAAATTTCAGCTTCTTCGTTCATGGGGGTGTGGCATTTGAACCATATAAAAAAGGGTTTGAGAAATTACTGGGAAAGCCGATAGTGTATATAGAGAATTATTTGTCTAGCGAAGGGTTCATTGGATATAAGACAAGGGAGCACGCGAAAGGGATGCAGTTGATATTGAACAACAATATATTCTTTGAGTTCGTACCATTCGATGATAAGAATTTCGATAGCGAGGGAAAGATGGTCGATAATCCTGAAGCGAAGATGATTCACGAAGTGGAGGAAGGAAAGGAGTATGCGTTACTGATGAGCACCAATGCCGGGGCATGGCGTTACCTGATTGGCGACACCATCAAGTTTGTTGATCTTTCCAAGAGTGAAGTCGTTATCACGGGAAGGACGAAGCACTTCCTGAGCCTGGTGGGCGAACATTTAAGTGTCGACAACATGAACAAGGCAATTGAGTTGGTGAGCGAGGAATTTAATATTAGTATACCAGAATACACTGTTGTAGGATTTCCGCACCAGAATTTCTTTGCGCATAAGTGGTACGTTGCCACAAACGACAAAGTTGATGCGGAGAAGCTGAAGAATAGAATCGACAGGACAATACGGGATATCAATGATGATTATGCCACAGAGAGGGACAGCGCTCTAAAGGAGATCTTCCTGGAGGTGTTGCCGGAACAGACGTTCCTGCATTTTATGGAGATGAAAGGCAAACTGGGTAGCCAACACAAATTTCCCCGCGTAATGAAAGGTAAGATGCTCGACGAGTGGAATCGATTCTTGGAAACAGCAAAGAAATGATGCTACTGATGGCATGATGCTGCTTATAGGACGTACCTCTTCGAATGAAAGGAATTAATTTTTTTGAAATGTAACCGTGTTGTATGTTCGAGGCTATCATCAAAGGAATTGGATTGGGCCTGCTTTTGAGTATTTCCGTTGGGCCGATATTATTCTCTATTATCAAGCAGAGTTTGAATAATGGACATAAGGGCGGTATGGCCTTTGTCATAGGGGTATCCGCAAGTGACATTACTTTAGTACTAATAAGTAACATTTTTACCGAATTATTTAATAGCCTTAAAAGCATACGCACCGAGATTGGCGTGGCAGGATGCGCGCTTCTTGTATCAATGGGGGTGTATTTTCTTTTCTTCAAGAAGGTGAAAGTAAACGACGATGGTAAGATGGCTATGCGGGTGTTTCGAAAAAGAGATTACCTCCGGGTCTTCATTTCCGGCTTCCTGATGAACACACTTAATCCCGCTTGTATCCTATTCTGGATCACGTGGTCAACCGCATTTATCATACATCCAATAGAGCAGCGAATCATCATCTTCCTGGTATGCCTGCTGATTGTACTCGCGCTCGATGTGGCGAAGGTGATGCTCGCGGGCAAGATCCGTAACAGGCTCACTCCACACAATATTCATATCATCAACCGTATTAATGGCGTTATTCTCATAGTATTCGGGGTGGCACTAATCTGGGGACTCATCATCTATGGTGAGAGATTATAAGGACGATTTAACAAATCGACTTGGGCTGGTTTTGTATGTTTGAGAATGAACCGGCTGACTGTCTATACTGCGCTGTTGCTGTTACTCACTACCTCGGTCTGCTATTCCCAAACGGGATTTCTCTTTGTAAAAAAAGGATATAAGAAGAAAAGAACCTACACGGAAGGGGACAGGATTCATGTCAGGCTCCAGGACGGCACCACCGTCACCGCACTCATCACCCTGCTAAGAAACGATACGATCTGGCTCAATGGCAAACCAATTCATCGCACATTCGTAAAGGAGGTACTTCTGAAAAGGGGACCCAAAAGACACCTTCCTGATGCGAAGACGATGGCGCTCATCGGTGTTGGTTCAGCCATGACAAGTGCCGGGCTAATCCTAAGCAAACAGGCAGAAACGACGGAGGAAGGGGTGGTTGCGGGTGCAATCATCGGCTTCGGTCCATTGTTGATAAAACATTTCGCCGGTAGAGTTTGGCGCGTGATACCAAGAGGCAAATTCCGGATTGGTAGAAAGTTTCATCTACAGGTGTTGGATTTCCATCGACCCCGCGAGCCCCGAAAGAAAACGTTCTAGTTTTCACGCAAAGGCGCAAAGATTACGCAAAGCCGCAAAGAGTTTCACGCAAAGGCGCAAAGGGAATCTGAGCTTCGCTGAACAAAACGTATCACTTTTATTCACGAGCAAAATGCCTATTTTGCTCGTGAATATTCATACTAAGGATTCTTTGCGCCTTTGCGTAAACTTTGCGGCTTTGCGAGAAACCTTATTGCGAGAAATCAGATAATGAAAACAAAAGGCCTCCTCCCCAAGATATGGCGATGGACAAAGAAGATCTTTCTCATTCTCTTCATTGCCCAATTTGTATACATCCTTTTGCTTAAATGGATCAATCCTCCTATTACTATTACTCAGCTTTCAAGCTGGATTGGTGGTCACGGATTGAAACGCGACTATGTCAGTTGGAAAAATATCTCCTACCAGGCTAAGCTGGCAGTGATTGCTTCAGAGGATCAGCTATTTCCCGATCATAGCGGGTTTGATTGGAAGAGTATTAAGAAGGCAATGAAGTACAACGAAAGAAAGCCGGGCAGGACAAGGGGCGCGAGTACGATCAGTCAACAGGTCGCAAAAAATGTCTTCCTCTGGCAGGGCAAGAGCAAATTAAGAAAAGGGCTGGAAGTCTACTTCACGTTCATGATCGAATTGATATGGGGAAAGAAGAGGATCCTGGAAGTCTACCTCAACGTGATTGAAATGGGTGAAGGGATATTCGGGATCGAGGCCGCGTCTCGAAGTTATTTTGGTAAGTCAGCGAAGTCGTTAACGCGAAGAGAGGCGGCATTGATAGCAGCTTGCCTTCCCAATCCAAAACGATACAAAGTAAAGCCTCCTTCAACCTACGTACTTGCACGATCAGGATGGGTATCGCGACAAATGAACTTCATTGAGCCTGATCCTGATATACAGAAAGTGATAGATTTCCGAAAGAAGAGTAAGAAGCGATAATCTATAGGCAATGAGCAATCCGCAAAAGGAAACAATCATTCAACCACGAATGGAATCTTGCGGCTATTGTGAGTTGAGTTGTATTCTCCTGATTTTATAGTGAAACGGAGATAATACTTTCCCTTAGTTAGTGCGGGTTCGACGCGCAATGTCATCTGTTGCGTGGTAACCATGTCCTGAAGTCGTATGTCCGTGGTGATCTCTTTGATCCATCCCCGTTCATCGAAGAGGCCGATTCGTGTAGTATCATTCAGCGACTGCGCAGAACGAATATATTCCTTGTATTGATCAGGCATCTCAAATTTGCAGTCGATCATCAGCGGTCCTCCTGCCTGCACGCGGGCGGTCTTCAATCGCGCATCAATATTGACCTTGGCGAAAGAGCTGAACCTGGGAATATGTTTATAGCCGATCCATCCAATCGGTGTCTTCAGCGAATCGGGAAAACGGTAGATCCGGTATACGTCCATAAAATAGACAGGCCTTCCCAGCATAGAATCTTCAATAGGCCAGAAATTGTAATTGTTGCGACCGTCCACATACCAATTCTGCGAATATGTCATCTGCCCCGAGTAGAACCAATATTTCGATGCTCGCTGGTATGAACTGCTAAATACAATTGGTAATCCCTGTGTATTAGCCCGCAACTCTGCAGGCCAATCATTCCATGCATGGTACCTGTTGCGTATGGCTTTAATGGGAACAAAATCGGCTATCATAACTATCCTTGCTACGAGTACCAGTATTAGCGTTACAGGAAGCAGGCGAAGCAAGACCTTTTGCCATCCTGAGCGTTGCTGGATGAATTGATGCGAAAGGATCATTAGTGGAACGAGCGCGGGCGATGTCCAGTTACCCTCTACTTTACCTCTGAACGAACTAAGAAGAAAGAAAGCATAAATGCCAAGCAAGGTAAACTTCAATGCCCTGTCCGTGCGCGAGTGTGTCTTATAAGCGAAGGCTGCGGGCAACAATACGAGACCCGCGATCGGTCCTGCGAGTAGAATTTGGCCAAAGATATAGTCAGTCGTATAGGAGAACTTATAAGGATTAACATTGCTCTCGAAGAGATGATAGCGGAAACTGACCCAGTCATGCTCGTACTGCCACCATATATGAGGCAGGAATAGAAGTGCAGCTATTAATCCCGCGACGTAGGTCTGGTATCTCCTGAATAGTGTGAAATTCGACAATAAGGTGAACAGGACTATTAGCACCGCGTGGTACTTGCTATAAAGTAAAAGCGCAATGCACAATCCAAGTAGCAAAGTATTGATTAGAGAAAGATCCTGGATAAACTTCCGATAACACCAAAAGAAGAGAGCGGTGAAGAAGATTAAAGGAATATCGGGTACAGCCACGAAGCCGCTAACCTGCAACACTGCCAATGATAATGCGATGGCATAGAATAGAAAAGGATTCTTCCTGGTGGTCAGCTCTTCAATGATCAGCAGGGAAAAAGTATTTAACAGTAGGGGAAATAGCCGTACACCGAGTTCATTTGGGAAAATGGCGTACCCCATTTTGATCAATAAGCCGGTCATTGGTGGGTGATCGACATATCCCCAGTCGAAGAATTTGGAATAGACCCAGTAGTACGCCTCATCATCCTGCAACTCTGTGAGACCGGATTGCAGCAGCCCCAGGATAAACCAGGCGGAATAAAAGACGATGCGATGGTGCTTTTGAAGAAAAGATGAGCGCTGTACGAGATCCATTCACCAAAGATAGCCGAATACATTATTCATCATCGCCGTCTAACAGTAGGTTGACGGCTTCTATGGCGGCGTCCAATCGTTGTCCTTCGCTCCCACTTATCTCTGCCCAGGGAACAGGCTGATTAATGAGGATGTCTGTATACATTCGATATAATTTCTGACGACTTTGAAGGTCCGGGTATTCACGCAACTCGTCTTTCGTCCACGGAAGATCAATATTGGCGAGTAAGTAGAGGTCGTACTTTCTTTCAACTATCTGTTGCAAAATAAAAGGATGGCATTTGTCAAACACGAATTCGCACCAGACTTTCATGACGTACATGTCGGTGTCAACGAAGAGGAGTGAATGGTGAGTGGTGAGTGGTGAGTGTCTTTCCGACTCAGCCACGAGTTTATCTTCGAGTGTAAGTTGCCCTTTAGCAATTGTGAGGAGGTCGTCGTATGTGTAGTTCATTCCATGCTTCAAGAGATATTCACGCGCGTACTCGGGGCACCATTGAGTGCCGTAATGGGTGGCTAGTTGACTGCAAAGCGTACTCTTGCCTGTGCTCTCGGGCCCAATGACGACAATCTTTTTTAGCATAGTCTAAGATACGTTGACAAGGTGAATGCCGGGAAAGGTCGTTTATTGCGATTTATTGAACCACATAGGCACATAGGTACATAGGCCAGCACATAGAATAATATAAAATCTATGTGAAAACCTATGTACCTATGTGGTTCAAAACGCGACCTATAAACCACTACGAGGTTGGAAGCATCTATGCAGCTACAATTCCGATTTTGTTACCTATTCCTCATTAAACAATTCCATCGCCTCCATTGTTTCTATAACAAGCATCTTTTTATTTAATCACTTTTAAAAACAAAGTAACATGAACTACAATCAGTCATGCGCCGCAAAAGGCAATTACTCCGGAAACAGGAGGCACCTGTTTATCCGTTCAATGCAAAGAGCAGCCGCAAACATCTACAAGACAGAAACCAGTTTTGAAATGCTGGTATTCGCTCCCGGCCGTATCAAGGAAAACTTCAGTCTTGGTATGAAAGGGAATGAGCTCACAATTACCTACACCCCGCCAGAGGGTTTTCCAAGACCTGACTGGATAATGAGGGAGTACAGCCGTGGCGGTTTTGCCAGGAGCTTCACTCTCGATGACAGCATCGATACTTCACGTATCAGTGCAAAATATGTCGATGGGGTGTTGCAGGTTTCTTTGCCTGTGATCGCAGGTAAGGAGGCGGCAAGCCAGGAGATTAAGGTTAGCTAAGGAAGTGTTTTATTATTTTGAAGGGTGGTGGTCGTTGATCGCCACCTTTTTTTCCATTCAACATAACCCCACCAGGCCATCAGTAGAAATAAAACATACATTAAAGTAAATAACATGAGGCCTTTGTAGAAATTCAGGGGAATGGCTACGATATTGGAGACGATCCATGCCAGCCAGTTTTCTATCTTCCGTTTCGCCATCCACCACATGGCCGTTATGGCAGTCGACGAAACCAATGAATCGAGCACCGGAGTGTTGCTATCTGTCATTCCAATCAATACCCAATAGATTACAGCCCAAAAGAAGGCGAAGAAGCCGAAGCCTATTAGCAATTCCTTCTTATTGCACCAGCTAATCGGATAAGTATACTGGGTGGCATCCTTCTTTTGTACCCAGTTGTACCAGCCATACATGCTCATCAGGAAATAATAGATATTTAGACAGGCATCCGCATAAAGGGGAGGATGCACCATGAAGAAATAGACGTAGGCCGCGAGGAGGACGCCTATTATGCCGGTAGGATAGACTAGCACATGATTTTTTCGAGCGTACCATACACTGACCACCTGGGTGACGGTACTCACCCATTCCGGCCACGTTGTATCCCCGATATTCTGAACTAGTTTTTGGTATATCTCGTGGAGCGACACTTCGATTAATTAGCGGTAAGAGGAGATGAAGTAGTCGCTGGTTTTTGATATTTCTTCCAGGGCTTCAGATATTTTGGTCCGCTTGCAGTAAAAAATCGAGTCGGTACCTGCTGCCACTGAACGCCACCCGATGCCCAGACCATGAAGTGAAGGTGGGGTACAGCGGCGTAACCTGTCTTTCCACTCAGCGCTATCACTTGTCCTGCCTTCACGGTGTCCCCAATGTTTACGAGTGCGCCGTCTTTCTGTAAGTGCCAATACCCGGCTCGAGTGCCATCTGGATGTTGGATTACGATGTTGTTCCCGAATGGCCGATACTTCCTATTCCATCCGCCTTTGTCGCCGTCCTCCTTCACCCTTATTACCACCCCGCCTCTTGCTGCGCAGATCTTTGATCCTCTTTTCATTCTAAAGTCTATGGCCGCCCTGTTCTTATGTGAGAAGGCGCTGAAATACCCTTGTATCATCCTATAGGACTTTCCATCCTCGAATGGTAGCTGGTACACTACGCTCGTGTCTTCGGTAATTTTTCCTTTCTGTAGAAGGCGAACATGCTTCCTGTAGGGATCTTTCGTTGATGCACAGCCGACAAGGGCAGTCAAAAACACGATATATAGTAGTTTCAAAAAACGAGTCATTTGTAGATTAGGGATTAAGGGTAAAATTAGGTTCATCCCCGAAATATCCGGTTTCATAATTATTTAATTTTTAGGAAGGCTAAAATGAAGTAATTTATTCGTCCGGTTTTTTTAAACATTTAAAACTTATTTTATGCCAACATTAGAAGCTGTAATGACCACGCAGGAAATTGCCAATCGGCTTTCCGAACTGCTTAAGGAAAACAAATGGACTCAAATCCAGGAAGAGCTCTTCAGCGAAAACGCTAAGAGTATCGAACCAGCTCACTCTCAAGGGATGCAAAGCGTCGAGGGACTGGAAAACATCAAGAAGAAAGGGGAAGCTTTCGATGAAATGGTTGAGGAAATGCATGGCGGCTGGGCAAGCGAACCAATCGTCGGCGGAAACTTCATCGCGGTATCAATGGGAATGGATGTCACGTTTAAGGGCATGGAAAGGACGAAAATGGAAGAGATTGCGCTGTACGAGGTGAAGGATGGTAAAATCGTAAGGGAGGAGTTTTTCTACTAAAGTCGTTTAACGTTTAAGGGTTTAACGTTTAACGTTCATTAATTCAAAGTTTCAATCTATGTTTGAAGGCTCGAATCTAAGAACGTTAAACCCTTAAACGTTAAACTAATCTACTATGGAAAAGGTCATCATTAGTGAAAAATTTACCGCATTCAGCGACTATTTCAACCCGCGTGTTGTAGGCGAACTCAATGGCCAACAGGTCAAGCTTGTAAAATTCAAAGGAGAATTTGTCTGGCATCACCACGAGCATGAGGACGAACTATTCCTGGTGATTGAAGGCAGTTTCGATATGCATTTGCGAGACAAGATTATTACTGTCAATGCAGGCGAATTCCTTGTCATGCCCCGAGGTATTGAACATAAGCCGGTAGCAAGAGAAGAAGTATCCATCCTCTTGTTCGAACCTGCGACAACATTAAATACGGGAAATGTAGAGAATGGGCTCACGGTTAAAAAACTCGAACGGATATAATGTCGTTTAACGTTAAACCCTTAAACGTTAAACGATGAGCCACTAGCGACTCAGATGCTTTACCCGATAGAACTTCCCAGGTCGGAGGTAAATGACGCCTTTGTTTGTATAAAACCGTGTTACCAACTGCGTGTAGTGTCCTTCATGGTCACGTCCCTGCACTTCGAAATGCAAATGTGGGAAGGCTGAGTAACCAGTGTTTCCGCTAAGACCTATCCATTGCCCCGCCTTCACTGTATCACCAACATTTACGACAACTCCATCCTTTTCCAGGTGCCAGTAGTTTGCAACTGAACCATCATCATGTTGAATAGTCACGAAATTACCGTCGGATAAATTTTCAGTCTTCAATCCTCCAAGTTCGGAATCCTCTCTAAGTGATGAAACAACTCCCGCACGGGCCGCGCATATCCGGGTTCCATTTTTTACTTTGAAATCCAGCGCTCTTTCGCCTTTGTGAGAGAACATACTCTCGTATGCCTGTATAAGGAAGATCTTTTTCTTGTTTTCGAAAGGTAGGGTGTAGATATAACTGCTGTCTTGCTTAAACCTCCCGTTTTTAAGATAGCTAATAGGATATTGATCCTGTGCAGACCCGACAAAAGGGAATAGAAAGAAAAGAAGAATGTATTTCATAAACTGGCTTTGCGTTCGTCGAGATCGGCATCACCCAATCCATTTTGAAGACCGGCATAAATAACGTTAAACGTTAAACCCTTAAACGTTAAACGACTCTATTGCGCATCCTTATTCTTTACCTGGATGATTTCCGCGGCAATACTCACAGCAATTTCTTCCGGCGTCTGGCTCTTGATAGGAAGACCAATAGGACTTCGGATTCGTTGCAAGATAGCCGGAGGAATCCCCTGCCTCTGATAGTCATTCAATAGCTTTTCGACTTTCGTCTTGCTTCCGAGAAGGCCCAGGTAACGGAAATTGTTGTGCATGAGGGCTCGAAGAGCAAACTCATCAGTACGATATCCGAAGGTCATGATTACAACATAGTGCGTATCACCCGCGGGCACCAATTCTTTTAATTGGTCGTAGCTATCAATAATGTGCTTTTCGTGTGCGGCATCATTCTCCAGCATCGTCTTCAGGTTATTTCTTTCATCATATACTGTAACATAAAAGTCCATCGATCTCATCAATCGCGATAGAGCCAGCGAACAGTGTCCGCCGCCGATAATGAAAAGGCGATT
>JACMKU010000118.1 GCA_014379965.1 Chitinophagaceae bacterium | reverse complement strand
TCTTCTTCACCACCGGCAAGGTATGCGGTGAAAATAATATTGTAAAAGGTACCAGTTTCACTCCCAAAGGAAAATCTGGTCTCGCGAAGAGCAAGGAACAACTGAAAACGCTATTCTTTAACCCCGGCAAGAAGATTCCAGGCATTCCCTTCATAGGTAATAAGATAAATATATTCGATCCCGATGTGGCGATATTCTATGATTTCACTATCGACCAGGCCGATTACGAAGGCGAATCTTGTTACATATTCTCTATAAAAACAAAGGAAGATCTACCTGAATCCGACAAAGCAAACATTGTGATCGACAACATGATCACCTGGTTCAATGCGAAGACCATGGAAGTGATGGCCCGCAACTACGATATGAGCTATAAGGCAGGCGTGTACGATTTTAATGTTCACATGGAAGTAAAATTAGTAAAATTCGGCACCTACCTCGTCCCGCGCCTCCTGCGATACAACGGAAACTGGGATGTGATGTTCAAGCGCAGAGAGAGAGGGACCTTTACAGCGACGTTGTTTGACTACAAGACCAATAGCCAATAGGCAATTGCCAATTGGCAATTGGCAGCTCTCGAATGGTAGTAGTCTTATCAATATACAGGAACTAATTGGCTATTGATTATTGAGTTATTGCCTATTGGTTCCTCGTGCTTCCCACCGATGTCGAATACTTCCTCCACTTTGTAATCACCTGGTCTATATCATCAGGTAGAGGGGATTCGAAGAACATATTCTCCCCGGTTTCCGGGTGTACAAAGCCGAGTGTCTTAGCATGAAGCGCCTGTCGTGGGCAAATTGCGAAACAGTTATCGACAAATTGCTTGTATCTCGCATACACTGTTCCCTTTACGATCTTATCTCCACCATAGAAGTCGTCATTGAATAATGGGTGACCAATGTATTTCATGTGTACACGTATCTGGTGCGTCCTACCTGTTTCAAGGATGCATTCTACCAGCGTCACGTAGCCAAATCGCTCCATTACTTTATAATGTGTGGTGGCGTCTTTGCCGTGTTCGCCATCAGGGTAGGCTTCAAACAATTTCCGCATACGCATATGCCGTCCCACGTGCGCCACAATGGTACCTTGATCTTTGACGACATCGCCCCAGACAAGAGCCACGTACTGCCTCCTGATGGAATGATCGTAAAACTGTTTGGCGAGATGTCGCATCGCCTTATCGGTCTTCGCGAGAATCAACAGCCCGCTCGTATTCTTGTCGATCCTGTGAACCAGTCCAAATCGTGGAAGCGTATCTTCAGTGAATTGTGGATTCTGCTTCTTTATGTACCAGGCTACTCCATTGAGCAGCGTGCCGGTATAGTTCCCACTACCAGGATGCACTACCATGCCGGGAGGTTTATTAATAAGCATGATTTGGTCATCCTCGTAAACAATATTCAAATCCATCTCCTCCGGCACTACGTCGGTTTCTTCCGGGCTCATATCTGAATAGACTACGATCTCATCGAGGGCCTTTACTTTATAATTAGGTCGCACATCCTTACCATTCACCAGCACCATGCCTGCATTGATCGCCTGCTGAAGCTTATTCCGCGTAGCACCCTCGATCCTGTTCATCAGGAATTTATCGATACGCAGGGGTTCCTGGCCCTTATCGGTTTTGAAGCTAAACCTCTCGTAGAGCTCGTCATTATTATCCTGCGGTTCAGGATTTTCCTGCTTTAATTCGTCTGGCATAGTCAGCAAAGGTAGTGGTTGAGGTTTTGTTGGTAAATTTGCCGATTAGTTATGAATAAGCAGACGGTGATATTCGAAGACCTGGGCCAGATGGAATACAAAGCCGCCTGGGATTACCAGGAGGAGCTATTGCAACAGAATGTGAGAATTAAGAGGGCTGCCATGCTTCAAACTAATGGTTCCTCAGACGACCCTTTACCAGGTGACACGCACCATCATCTTCTTTTCGTGGAGCATCCTCCCGTATATACCCTTGGCAAGAGCGGCAATATCGAGAACGTCCTCATCAATGAAGAAATGCGCACCAGCAAAGGCATCGGTTTCTTTCGAACCAACAGGGGAGGTGACATTACTTTTCATGGTCCGCATCAGATCGTGGGATATCCTATTCTCGACCTCGAAAAATTTTACACGGACATCGGGAAATACCTTCGAAATATAGAGGAAGTAATCATCCTGGTACTTCGGGACTATGGCATCGAATCTGGAAGGTCGCCTGGCGAAACGGGAGTGTGGATCGATGCGGGTGTTGCGGGACGTGAACGAAAAATCTGCGCGATCGGCGTACGCAGCAGCCGATGGGTTACAATGCATGGGTTTGCGCTCAATGTGAATACTGATCTCAGCTATTTCAATTTTATCATTCCTTGCGGCATCCAGAATAAAGAAGTCACTTCGATGGAAAAAGAATTAGGGAGGTCCCTGCATATGGAGGAGGTGAAGCAGGCGATTAAGATGCATTTTGAGGGGGTATTCAACGTTAAGCTTCTGCAAGTCCGGAAGTCCGGAAGTCCGAAAGACCTTTCCTAAATTCGAACTGGTCTTTCGGACTTTCCGTCTTTCGGACTTTCCGTCTGATTCATTCCAGTTAAAAATCCTTCGGCAAAAAGAATTTATTCTTCTCCTTCAACTCCCCATTCTCATACAACTCAAACTTGAACCAACCCGAACGGTAGAAATTGGCTTTATCGATTCTGAAGGATCGTTCCTTTACTTCCTTTAATTCGAAAAGGAGTTTGTCAGTGTCCGTAAAGAACTTGATACTGTACTTTATTTCCGGGTCCTCGGGAAGGTTGATGCGGAGATAACCGTCCTTGAAAGTATAAACGAAACGCGAAGGTGTCCAGAGTTCTGCCTTTACCACATTATTTGGAGCGACATGACCGTTTGCTATTGGCTCAGTTGGAATAATCGGAACGTTGAATGACGGATTGTCGACTGACCCCGGTATTCTCCTGATGGTATCCCAAACTGCACGCCGGGAATCGCTGAATAGGAATACACCTTTGTCAAGCATGATGTAAAGTCGGTAGAACATAGCATCGGACGGGGCCTTCGTATCAACATATCCATTTTGCGGGGTTGTCGCATCCGGTACCGTGAGTATTGTCTTGAAATTCCGGAGGCTGTCGAAAGACCGTTGAATACTGATCTGTTTAATCGTCTCGAAGGTGTTTGTCCAACCTACCACGATCCGGTTATTACCAATGTTTCTGACGGAAAATTTTGGAAGTGTATCCTGCGCTTGCAGCGACGTGCAGACGAGTAGAGAAAATAAGATCAGTGCCAGTCTATTCATGCTCGGGTTTAATATTAGGATCCGGATACATCAATCGCATCAAAGATAATACAGGGATACTGGAAATCTTAAAAGATTAACGTTCCTTTTTTCAGCGAATTATTCCCCTGCAGGCCACCACTATGAATGATCAGCAACCTGCTTCCAGCTGGGAAGTAATTTCTACCGATGAGGTCGTTGATTCCATAGAACAACTTCGCTGTATAAACACGATCCGTCGGAATGCCCGATTGTCGATAGAGTTCGTTCATGAAAAGAATGAGTTCCTGTGTGTATTTCGCATACCCGCCGAAATGATATTCATCGATAATTTGCCATTGGGTAACACCATTCGGTTTGAGTAAGTCACTAACAGCCGATTGAAGAGAATGCTCGTTCTTCAGAACGCTTAAGCCAACTACTTTCTCTCCTTTTTTGCAGGAGTTAATTAAACCCGCCATCATAGTACCTGTCCCTATCGCGCAGCAGTAATGGGTGAATTCATCGGTAACCAACTCTTGCATGGAAGACGCGCCTAACGCTCCCTTTTCACCATAACCTCCCTCCGGAATGATCAAGTCCCCCTTTCCTCCAAATGTATCAGGAAGTTTTTTTCGTGCATAGTTTACTCTCGAGATGAAATGCAATTCCATTCCATATGACATGGCCGACTCGAGGGTGAGGGAGAGACATTCGGGACGATCCCCACGGATCACACCAGTCGATTTCAACCCGTGCATGCTCGCTATCGCGGCAGTCGCAATGATATGGTTGGAATAAGCGCCTCCGAATGTTACCAGCCTTTCTTTGTTTTTCGAAATAGCCTCCGCCAGGTAATGTTTCAGCTTAAACCATTTGTTTCCGGAGATCACCGGGTGTATTTTATCGAGACGCAACACGGAAACCAAAACGCCGTTTCGCAAGAAATGGCTCAGGGGGTCAAGTGTAATAGGATCGGTTGAAAGCTCCATGTGGAAATCAGCGTATACCGCTTAATTATTTTAAACTAATTTCGTCCGGCAAATTTAAAACTATTATGCAGCCTACATTAGTAATACTCGCAGCCGGAATGGCGTCTCGATATGGAAGCATGAAACAGATCCAGGGTTTTGGGCCCGGTGGTGAGACGATCATGGATTATTCCATCTATGATGCGATCCGTTCAGGATTTGGTAAAGTCGCGTTTATCATTCGTCGCGAATTCGCCGAAAATTTTAGGACCATCTTCGACCCGAAGCTCAAGGACAAGATAGAGGTTGAATACGTGTTCCAGGATATCGACGCTTTTACCGAAGGACTACCCATTCCAGCCGATCGGAAGAAGCCATGGGGTACGGCGCACGCCGTACTCTGCGCGATGGATGCGGTGAAAGAACCGTTTGCCGTCATCAACGCTGATGATTTTTATGGCCGCCAGGCATTCCAGGATGCGGCGGATTTCCTCATCAACGATTGCACGGAGACGAACAATGCAATTATAGGGTATGACCTGCTCAAGACCTTGTCTGAGCATGGAACAGTCAACCGCGGCGTTTGTACGCTCGATGAGTCTGGTAATCTTGCGTCAATCACCGAGAGAATAAACATCTCGATGAAGGACGGTAAGATCATTTGTGACGACAACCAGGAACCCAAGGAACTGCCACGCAAGACCAGCGTATCAATGAACTTCTGGTGTTTTCATCCCTCGTTCTTCGCATATACGCAGCAGGTGTTCCGTGAGTTCATACAAAAGAATATCAATGACCCAAAAGCCGAGTTCTTCATCCCTATCGTCGCCGACAGGTTTATCAAGGAAGGTGGAACTATTGAAGTGATTCCCACTTCATCGGAGTGGTTTGGCGTTACTTATAAAGAAGATGCGCCACAGGTAGAGAAGAGCCTTAATGAGTTGGTGGGGAGGGGTGAGTATCCAGAGAGACTCTGGGAAGAGAAAGTAAGTTGATTGAGTAGTGGGGTGGTTTCCTCGCTCTCGCTCTGTTTCTCGCTCTGTTTCTGTTTCTGTTTCTCTTCCTGTTTCTTTTTCTAATTAGAGAGAGAAACAGGAACAGGAACGGAAACAGTAACAGGAACAGTAACAGGACCAGAAACAGTAACAGAAACAGAAACAGGAACAGAGCGAGAAACAGAGCGGGAGCGAGGGGATTACTACTAATCACCCTTCACCATAAACACAAACTCCTGTATTCTCTTCGCCTGCTGTACCCTGTCCAGCCCATTGAGAAGGGTCTTGGATGATACCTTCACATTATCATAGAGTTGATTCTTCTTCAATTCTTCGACCGCCTTATAGATATACTTGGCTTGCACCGCAAACACTGCGCCCTGGGCTCCCGTTGCCTTCTGGCTCAGGATGCCTATCACTTCGCCATTACGATTGAATACGGGACCACCGCTGTTGCCTGGATTAGCATCTACTGATATCTGGCAACTGAGCGTGTCGCCATTGAAGCCCGTCTTTGCACTCAGGTATCCTTCTCCATATACGATCTCGTCGCGGGGAAAGCCCATTGTGAATATTGGCTCGGCAATATCCGCTGAACCACGCTTGATTCCATAAGGCAATGAAGCATATGGTTTGAAATTCTTATCATCGATCTTGATGATCGCTACGTCCTTAGTCGGATCCAATCTCAACACGATCGCCCTGAACTGATCTCCTTTGTTATTCTGCACATAGATGTTCCGCGAGTTCTTAACCACGTGCGCATTAGTTATCATCAAGCCTTTCGGATCGATGAGGAAACCTGTACCATTAAAACGTACGGGCATTGGTATGAGCGGTTGCGATATATTAGTCTTACTATCTACATTTTCGATCTTCCTGTCAACATCCTTCATCTTTTTCTCAATCACATTCACTTTGTTCACCAGGTCCTGGACCTTCGGATCCTTGATGGCAGGGGTAAGTGAGTTCACAAGCATCGAAATGCTGATGGCGGTTATGCCTGCAATCGATGCTGCAATAGCGGTAACGCGCTTGTACCTGTTCCACAAGTACACGACACGCGCCTTTCCTTTCAATTTATCTGAACTGATCTTGCCTTGTTCAGAAAGCTCAGTATGAATATTGTGAAGGTTTGATTTGAACTGCTGAGACTCTCCGTATTCATTTAATTGCTGAAGAAACAGGGTGTGTTCAACGACCAATTGGTCGATGGCGGGATTCATTTTGCGAAGGTTCTCAAAATAAAGCCTTTCCTCAGGATTCATTTCGCCACGGATGTACCGCTCGGCAGAATCAAGGATCATTATTTCGTTGTTATCATTCATCACCATTCCCGTTTTTATAATGAGTGAAAAAAATCTTCTTCAGTCGCATTAAGCATTTGTACTTCTGTGTCTTGGCGTTCTCGGCATTGGTATACCCAAAGTTCGTCGCGATTTCCTGCATATTTT
>JACMKU010000117.1 GCA_014379965.1 Chitinophagaceae bacterium | reverse complement strand
GTTTTTCAGGCTATTCGTTTTGCAAAGCGCACTCGGCGAGTTTTGCGGTGGAGAGTTTTCAAAGCTTGTATCTGAAATCATACTATCCGCTTGAATTCATGGTGGGCGTCATCAATAATTTCGGTGGTTTTTATTCGACTGAATATTATGTGCACGAAGCGCGCATGTGTGGTGCAAAGATCGAAGCGCCTTGTGTCAACAACAGCATTAACCTCACGACGATCTATGGCGATAAAATCTATTTAGGTTTTATTCATGTACAATCGCTCGAACGCACAGTCTCGCATCGCATCGTGGAAGAGCGTCTGCGCCATGGTCCTTATATCAGCCTCGAAGATTTTGTCGAGAGGGTAGAGCTGGGGCGCGAGCAATTAGATATACTGATTCGCATCGGTGCATTTCGCTGGACAGACCGGACGAAATGTGAGCTGATGTGGCAAAAATATGCCGTCCATAACCCGCAGGTCAAACAGCCTGTAGGACAGCCGTTGCTGTTTGGCGGTAACCAGCATGTGGATTATGCCCTGCCTTCACTGGAAGAGAGTCCCTTTGACCAGGCCTATGATGAGATTGAGTTGTTAGGCTTCCCGTTGTGCAGTCCTTTTGACCTCCTGGAAAAAAGGCCTTCGCATCCTATTGTCTTCACCAGGGATCTCAATTCCCTCGTGGGGCGCAGGGCATCCATGCTGGGTTATTATGTCACCCGCAAACCCGTCACCACCTCCAACGGCAAGCTGATGAGCTTCGGCACCTGGCTCGATGAGGAAGGCAAATATTTTGATACGACCCATTTTCCACCCACCCTCGAGCGCTATCCCTTCCAGGGAAAAGGATTGTACATCATCCACGGAAAAGTCACCGACGATTTCGACTTTGCGAGTTTGGAAGCAGAGAGTATGGAAAAGCTTCCGTATAGAAGAGATGTCAGGTATTAATACCTTTCTGCCGTTCTGCCTTTCCGCCCTTTCCTACCCAACCTTTAAGATTTTCCAATCAGTCTATATCCCAAACCGCAAACCCGAAATCAAAAGCTTATGAAATTCCTTAGCCTTAGCCTCAGCCTTAGCCTAATTTTTTTATCCTCCTGCGACAAAGACAACATCATCTTTAAACCCGGAGAAAATCAAATCAACCTCCAGTCTCCCGGAATCGAACAGACAAATTATTATCTCCGCTTCTCAGGGACATGCGGTGATCTTCAACCAACAGGAGACACATTAGTCCTCAGGATTAAATCCTTTGATGGTATCAACATGCTGCTGGAAGAAAGTTTTACGGATGGTTCTCCAATTCATTTTCTCGTGCCATTTGAATATCCAGCTGTTTGGAAAAATGATATTCTTGAAATCGAAGCTGATGTACGTGGCAGCAGTTCACTGTTTTATTTCTTTGGCTCAGATTCCCTGAAGCTCACAATGTCTCCTGCATCCTTCCTCCATCAGGACAACTGCCTGGTATGGAATGACGACGAAGAATTTATCGGTGACTATATAGGTCGAATCCCCCAATTCAGGATCGATGATTACGAATACAAAGACAAACGAGTCGTCTCTTGCGTCCCGGAAATTCTGAACCTCGACGGCTATCTTCTATATGATGCCAATAACCTTTATGCCTCATTTACCTCCTTTGAAGATGGATGGAGTCCTGATCCACAGACAACGATCGAAGCATATGCATTAATAAATCCCGAAGAATAAATCTTTAAAGTGGCAGCGCCGCCGAGTTAAAAAAGTTTGACATTCACGGTTCACGGTTCACGGTTCACGGTTCACGGTTCACGATTTATCTTACAGCAAATACATCCGTAAACGTTTGTCCTTTCTCATCGACAAACTGACCGAGCTCTTCCTTCCCAAGTCTCGTATCCGGTCTATCATCATAGAAGAGCGTATCCCTTGTCTCATTCAGATCACCTAACGGACCCGCATACGGATATTCAACACCGACATCTAATCGGTAAGCAACAATGCGATTTGGAAAAACAATAATAGTATCTGCACCTCCTTCAACTTGCCTAAGGTATCTCTGAACCGGGTACAACCGTTCATTTTCAACTTCCTCAGACCGGATGTTATTGAAAGACTTCATGGCGAAATAGGAACTTGTTGCTGACAGGATAAATCCTCCAATCACAAATACGCCGAACACTGAGCCAATAAGGGCGGATCGATTGTATTTCCCCTTTCGGAATGCCAGAAAGGCAAGCACCAGAATAACAAGTGAAATAAAGATCGGACCTGTAGCCATCGCGATCGCAAACACCCAATTGGAAGCACTATCGGCAGAACCGGGAGCATCAAAGGCCATCGCAAAACCAAGCAACCCAAACACACCCAGGAAGAAAATACACACAACACCCAGGATCATGAACAGAATAGCTAATACTTTCATGTTCCAAAACTATTCATTCCGGACTGAGTTGAATATATTAATCTT
>JACMKU010000116.1 GCA_014379965.1 Chitinophagaceae bacterium | reverse complement strand
TGACTCGCCTTGAAATTCTGGATTAATTATTGAAATCAACCTTTAACGCGGGTTGAGTACTCTCCATTACGTGTGTCGATGGTGATCAATTCGCCTTCTTCGATAAAAGGAGGAACCCTGAGGACACAACCGGTTTCAAGTGTAGCGGGCTTAGAATCACTACCGCTGGTATCTCCTTTGGCCCAGGGATCTGTCTGTATCACGCGCAGGTTGACAAAATTGGGTAGTGTGATGCCAATTGCCTTTTCACCGAATATAAGAACATCAACCTTACAGTTTTCAAGCAGGTAGTTTTTTGCATCACCCATGGCAGCTTCTTCCATGACAACCTGCTCATATGTCTGCTGGTCCATGAAGGTGTAGTGGGTACCTTCCTTATACAGATATTCCATCTGGCGTTCATCCAGGCTGGCGGGTTCGAATGACTCACCAGACCGATAGGTTCTGTCGAGTATTGTGCCGTTGATCATGTTGCGCATCTTGGTGCGATAAAGCGCTTGTCCTTTGCCCGGTTTAACAAAATCAAAGGCAATAACAATGTATGGGGCTCCATCAAGGGTTAATTTCAAACCTTTTTTCAAATCCGCTACGCTGTACATTGTTTCCTCGCAAAAATGTGATTTTTGAAACGAGACAAGCCCATCAATAGAGACGGGCCTGCATCCTGCTGTATCAAAATAAAAGTCTATTTGGCGCGATAGGTAATGCGTCCTCTGCTTAAATCATAGGGAGAAAGCTCAACTGTAACTTTATCACCTGGAAGAATCTTGATAAAGTATTTGCGCATCTTGCCTGATATATGGGCCAGTACCACATGATTATTTTCTAGCTTTACACGAAACATGGCGTTAGGCAGTGGCTCAACAACGGTTCCTTCAACCTCAATTGCTTCTTCTTTACTCATGCAGAATGACGCTCCTCATTACAATGTTTGATTCAACTTAAATATATTACTGATAGTTGTTAAAAATTGCAAGGTTAATTCAACATGCCAATGAAAATCGCCATAAAGTTCTTCTGTTGTAAAAAAGTTCTTGAAAATAGAGGGCCGGTATATTAATAATGACACATGGAAAATAATTTTATATCTTCTGGGCATCCAATCTGTAATATCAAGCAAATGGGCAAAAGTGAGATTTACTTTTGCCTAATGTCTGATGCCGAAATAAAAAATTGCACATACACCAAAATGTGTAGTGGTCTCCGTGATGTTTTTTGCGAGCACCCGGAACGCAGCACATTCAACTTACTAAATTTACCACTTCAATAGTCATCAATCGCCATATCATGCAAGGAGATGGCGATTATCAATAATAGAAAACGCCCATAAGCTATATTATGTAAAGTACGGTAGGGAGTATTTAGAAGCTCTCGCAAAAGTGATGATCAGGGTAACCGTTTTTCAAAATTTCCTCTTATCGATTACCCGCTCAGCTTTTCCGTCATGCCGCGGAATGCTGTTTGGTTCAACAAGTTTTACCGTGACGCCGACTCCCAATACAGAATCAATCTTCTTCTCAACGCTTTCCAGGAATGCCCGCTGTTTTTTCATCTCGTCGAAAAAAATATTTTCAGTAACCTCTATGCAGACCTCAAGGACATCAAGCGAGCCCTTGCGATCTACCAGCAGCTGGTAATGAGGCTTACACCCTTCTATAGCAACAAGTACCTCTTCAATCTGCGATGGAAATACATTGACCCCTTTGATGATCAGCATGTCATCGCTACGCCCCATCGTTTTTTTCATTCTGACCAGGGTTCGACCGCATTCGCAGGTACTATATTCCAGGCTGGTAATATCACGTGTCCGGTAACGGAGCATTGGAAAAGCTTCTTTACAGATTGTTGTCAGAACAAGTTCTCCGACGCTTCCCGGCGGCAACACCCGGCAGGTTTCTGGATCGATTATTTCCGGAATAAAGGCGTCTTCCGAAATGTGCATCCCGCACTTGAACGGACATTCACCGGCAACACCAGGTCCGACTATCTCCGACAATCCATAATTGTCGGTGGCATTAATCATCAAACGCGACTCTATCTCCCTGCGCATAGACTCCGACCAGGGCTCACCGCCGAAAAGTCCTACTTTGAGAGACAGGGTTTTGGGGTCAATGCCCAGTTTTTCGATACGGTCGGCAATAGTGATGGCGTAACTGGGAGTACAGACCAGAACGGTGGATTTGTAGTCCTGCATGATCAAAATCTGCTTTTCGGTATTGCCTCCACTCATAGGAATGACGGCCGCTCCGATAGTCTCGGTACCATAATGAAGACCGAAAGCACCGGTAAACATTCCGTAACCGAAGGCAATCTGCACCACATCATCATGTGTCACACCTGCAGAAGTCATAAATCTGGCCACCAGGTTCGACCAGGTTTTCAGATCATTCTTGGTATAGCCAACAACGGTTGGCTTGCCGGTAGTACCTGATGATGAGTGGATACGGACGATTTCTCTTAGCGGAACTGCAAACATTCCATAAGGGTAGTTGATTCGCAGATCTTCCTTGGTAGTAAAAGGCAGTTTTGAAAGATCCGTCAGGGCGGTTATATCTTCCGGGACAATTCTCTGTTCATTAAACTTGTTGCGGTAGCAGGTAACATTTTTATAGGCACGGTTTAGGGTTGCCTGAAGTCGCTCAAGCTGAAGTTGCTCAAGTTCTTGACGGGGCATGCATTCGTGCTGTTGATCCCATATTGCGGTCTGCATCTCAACCTCTTCAGAATGAATTATTCGAATGTCAGGGCTACATCCACAAGCTGTCTGATTCTGTCTATCGCCTCTTCAATCGGTAACAACAGCACTTCACCCGTTGCCCGTATTTTGACTTCCACTTTTCCTTCAGCCAAGCCCTTGCTGCCGACCACGATCCGTAAAGGGATACCGATCAGGTCATTATCCTTGAATTTGATGCCGGGGCGTTCGTCGCGGTCGTCAAAAAGAACGTCGATGCCAAGTTTTTCAAGCTTGAAATAGATCTCCTCAGCCTCGGCCATCACACCCTTGTCCTTGGTGTTGAGGGCTACGACCGAACAGTGGAATGGTGCAATCGGCAGCGGAAAGATTATTCCGTTTTCGTCATGATTCTGTTCAATGGCTGCCGCTATGGTT
>JACMKU010000115.1 GCA_014379965.1 Chitinophagaceae bacterium | reverse complement strand
TCGCCATCTTCATCAGTTGCCTCGGGCTGTATGGTCTCGTTTCCTTCATGGCAACACGACGCACGAAGGAGTTGGGCATCCGCAAGGTGTTAGGCGCCTCATCGAGGACTATTATATATCTCCTGTCGAAAGAATTTACGGTACTCATACTTATCGCATTCGTTGTAGCAGGGCCAGTGGCATGGTACATTATGAATAAGTGGTTACAGAATTATACTTACAGGATTGACATAGGATTGTGGATTTTCCTGATAGCGATATGTGGATCGATGATCATTGCATGGCTAACCGTCGGCTACCGCGCAGTTAGGGCGGCGATGGCTAACCCGGTTAGATCTTTAAGGACTGAATAACTAAACCGACTGTTATGATAAGAAATTATCTGAAGGTGGCGTGGAGAAACCTGGTGAAAAACAAGGTATTCTCCTTTATCAATATCGCAGGTCTCGCTATTGGGCTTGCCTGCTTCACGCTTATAGGTCTTTACGTGGCGGATGAGTTGAGTTACGACCGGTATCATACTAAGGCCTCGCGGATTTATCGTGTAGATTCCGATATCCTCTTCGGTGGTACGGAACAGAAGTTGGCCGTTTGCTCCGATCCGATGGGCGCGACACTAAAGAACGATTATCCCGAGGTGGAACAGTTCACCCGTCTGTACACCTCGCAAGGCGCGAAACGTGTAAAGAAGGGAAATGTGTTCATCACCGAACAGGATGTCGCCAATGCGGACTCGACCTTCTTCGCAGTTTTCACCTTTCCTTCCGTTGCCGGTAATACTTCTACAGCGCTTAATGAGCCGAATACTGTAGTGCTGACTGCTTCAACCGCAGAGAAGTATTTTGGCTCCATCGACGTGATCGGCAAGACGATCGAGACTACTGAGAACGGAAGTACACTATACAAAGTGACTGCGGTAATCGAAGACATGCCGCGCAATTCCCATTTCATCTTTGACATGCTCTTCTCGATGGACAATGTCGATTATGGTTGGGGGAATTATCTGAGCCATAATTTTCACACGTATATAGTGCTGCAAAGGAAAACGGATCCGAAGAAGTTTGCCGCCAATTTTTCGCAGGTGATTGAAAAGTACATTGTGCCCCAGGCCAAGCAATTCATGGATATCGAAAGCATGGAGGAGTTTGAGAAGGCCGGGAACAAGCTTGAGTACACCCTGATGCCGCTCACAGATATTCATCTTCGTTCTGATAAGCGCGTGGAGACCGGCGCCAACAGTTCCATTCAATATGTCTATATTTTCTCAGCCGTCGCCATATTCATATTACTGATCGCGTGTATCAATTTCATGAACCTATCAACTGCGCGGTCGGCTAATCGGGCGAAGGAAGTGGGCATCCGCAAGGTGCTGGGTACGGAAAGGGGTACGCTCATTCGGCAATTCCTTACTGAATCTACGCTAACAGCCCTCATTTCCCTCGGCATATCCCTCGCTATTGCCTGGACGGTTCTTCCGGTATTCAACGAGATTTCGGGTAAGGACCTTAGTCTTACGCAATTGTTCGGGAGCCGATTCCTCATTGCCTTCCTACTTCTGCCAATCATTGTAGGATTGCTGGCTGGAAGCTATCCGGCGTTTTTCCTCTCATCTTTCCAACCGATCATGGTATTAAAAGGGAAACTGGGTTCAGGAATGAAGAAGAGTTATCTCCGTAGTGGACTTGTAGTCTTTCAGTTTGCTATCTCTATCATACTCATCATCGGTACCATTGTAGTATACAGACAGCTCAATTATATCCAGACGAAGAAACTTGGGTTCAACAAGGACCAGGTACTTATCATTAATGGAACCGGTGCCTTACGCGAACAGGGAGATGCATTCATGAACGATGTCTTGGCTATGAAGGGCGTCACCAGCGGAACATTTAGCGGGTACTTACCGATTGCCTCTTCTTCGAGGAGCGACAATACATTCTCGAAGGAAGCGGTAATGTCGTCAGAGAACGGTTTTAACATGCAGGTATGGACAATCGATGAGAATTATATCGGGACCATGGGCATGGAGATAAAACAGGGCAGAAATTTCTCCAAGGATTTTGGTAGCGATTCCACAGCCATGCTTATTAATGAGAGCACGGCCGCCCGGCTGGGTTATAGTGATCCTATAGGAAAAAGCGTGTATGCTAATGATGGTGCAGGTGTAATGACAGCATACACCATTGTAGGCGTCGTGAAGAACTTTCACTTTGAGTCACTGCGTCAGAGTATCGGCCCACTTTCCTTCGTATACGGAAGGAGTCGTTGGGCAACGTCGTTCCGCGTAAACACAACTAATATCCAGGGGCTCATCAAACAAATTGAAACTAAATGGAAGACGCTGGTTCCTTCGATGCCCTTTAGTTACCGCTTCATGGATGATGCTTTCGATGAAATGTATCGCACGGAGGAACGTGTTGGAAAAGTTGCTATTTCATTCGCTGTACTTGCCATTCTAATTGCCTGTCTCGGACTGTTTGGGCTCGCAACATACATGGCGGAACAGCGAACAAAAGAGATAGGCGTTCGAAAGGTACTTGGCGCGACTGTCGGCAGCATCGTTTCAATGCTCTCTCGGGATTTCCTGAAGTTAGTTGCCATATCGAGTCTCATCGCCTTTCCGCTCGCCGGCTGGGTTATGCATGTGTGGTTGCGTGACTTCGCGTACCGGGTCGAATTGGGCTGGTGGATATTCCTCGTCGCGGGCCTGCTCGCACTAGTCATTGCCATTTTAACTGTCAGTTTCCAGGCCATCAAAGCGGCGATCGCTAATCCTGTTAAGTCTTTACGTACCGAGTAATCGCGAACTATGATCATAAACTTCGTTAAGATATTATTTAGGAATCTATGGAGAAATAAACCCTTTTCCGTGATTTCGCTCGGCGGTTTGTCCATCGGCATGGCCGCAGTAATCGTTATCGCCTTATTTCTGCGTACAGAACATAGCTTCGATACGTTTCATACAAATGCGGATCGCATATATCGCGTGACGACAAGTGTCCGTTCCGCTAGCACCGGGGAGATCAGGCACTTCGCAACCACATCTCCTGCAGTAGCCCGATCATTGGTGAACGAATTCCCCGAGGTGCAGGCTGCAATACGGATGCGTCGTTCCGATAACCATATCATCCGATACAATGACAAGAGATTCACGGAAAATAAAGTCTTGTATGTCGATTCTTCTTTCTTCAGAATATTCTCATTTTCATTAAAACGTGGAGTAGCGGCTACGGCATTGCAGGCGCCGAACTCCGTTGTGCTGTCTGACGAGATTGCAAAGAAGTATTTTGGTGAAGACGATCCGATCGGCAAGACCATCATGGACGATTCGGTAAGCTGGTCAGTTACCGGCGTTCTCGATCCGGTGCCTGTCAATTCTCATATACAACCAGAGTTTCTTGTTTCATTTGCTACATGGAAAATACCGGTGGGTTTCACTGTTAACCTGGATAGCTGGACATGGGTGACATTTCCAACCTATATCCTGCTCGACAAAACCACGGATGCATTATCAATTCAGTCCAGGCTTCAACAATTCATCGGGAAATACGGGGGAGCGGACATTGCTAGCAGACGTACCCTTGTCCTCCAGCCTTTATCAGACATTTATTTTTCAAATCAATTGCTAGAGAATGCAGGGTTCATTAACGGAGACAGGAAGCAGTCAAAAATTCTTTTTTGTGTCGCAATACTCATTCTCATCATTGGCGGATTCAACTTCATGACGCTTTTTACTGCGGGGAGCATTAAAAGGACGAAGGAGGTGGGCATCCGAAAGGTAATGGGTGCCTCTCGTAGGAATCTCATTTTGCAAATCATGGGTGAAGCCTTGTTATTGACTCTCTTTTGCGTACCCGTTTCTATCTTTCTTGCATATGTTTCTGTTGATTATATTTCTGGTATTATTGGCTTAAAAGTTTCGTTTGCCTTCGCGGAATTGCCGCTTGTTATCGGGATAGCAGTATTGATGGCTATTGCCGTTGGTTTGACAGCAGCTGTTTACCCCGCACTTCAGCTAACCGCTTTTAATCCAGCGGCGACACTTAGAAGCCTTTTCCGAATACCATCGGGCGTGTCATTCAAGAAAGCGCTTGTCGTAACACAGTTTACCATTTCGGGAATGCTGATTATTTCATCTGTAGTAATGTATAAGCAATCGGAGTTTATTGCAAACAAGGAACTCGGTTTCTCATCTTCTGATCTCATCAGGATTGAAATGCCGGGAGCGGAATTGCAACAGCGATTTAATCATATAAAGGCAAGCTTGTTGCAGGACCCGGGCGTGGTCTCCGTAACGAAGGGAAGTAATATTTTCCGGGAGAGTATTGGCTCTGTGCCAATTTATCCTGATGCGACGACGGATCGAAACGCTGCCGTTCAAATGAACATCCAGGCAGTACACGATGACTTCTTTGAGACATTTGGTATTTTCCTGAAGAGTGGCAGATTCGTTAGTAGTAGGTTCCCGTCCGATTCAGTTGATGCGATAGTGATCAATGAGGCGGCGGTAAAGGCATTTGGATGGACTGGCGACCCGGTTGGGAGAAGGTTGCAGATAGGAGAGATTAAACCAGGTACAATTGTCGGAGTTGTAAAAGACTTTCACTTTCGATCACTGCATAATACCATCGGTCCCCTGGTGATGTATATTCCTCCGACACGGATGGACAACATTTTCATCAAAACGGAACCTGGTCGGCTCGAAGCCACTGCAAGAAATATTGAAAACCACTGGAAGACACTCGCCGGTGATACTCCGCTTAACCTTTCCTATGCGGATGAGAATATCGAAAGGCTGTATGCCAGGGACAATAAGTTTCTATTACTGATTTTGTCATTCTGTGGTCTGTCGGTATTCGTGGCATGCATGGGCCTTTATGGCCTTACGATGCTCATCACTCACCAGAGGACAAAGGAGATTGGAATCAGGAAGGTGCTTGGTGCCGGAATCGGAAGCATCGCAGCACTCGTGAGTCGCGAGTTCCTGGTATTGGTTGCCATTGCCATCTTGGTTGCAGCGCCAATTGCCCTGTATTTCCTGAATCAATGGCTTGGTGAATTCGCATATCGCATATATATCCGGTGGTGGCTGGTAGCGACTGCAGCCGCCTTAATCATGCTGGTTGCATTTGTAACAGTGAGCTTCGAAGCATTTCGTGCAGCGATTGCAAACCCTATCAAATCATTGAGAAATGAATAACCAGCAAGCGCGAGATATAGGAAACCCGATTTCGAAATTATTAACCATTAACCACAATGCTTAGCAATTACCTCAAGCTTGCGTTTCATTGCGAACAGAATAGAATTGTGAGTGGTGAGTGGTCAGTGGTGAGTAACCGCGCCGCAACTCACGACGCTTCGGCATGCACCCACTCACCACTAACCACTGACAACTCATTGATAAAATAGCACAAGTATGATAAAGAATTACCTGAAGACTGCCTGGAGAAACTTATGGAAAAGCAAGTTCTTCTCTGCCATTAATATCATCGGTCTCGCCATCGGTATGGCAGCCTGCATGATCATCATGCTTTTCGTGTTTCACGAGCGTAGTTTCGATAATTTCCATTCCAAGAATATTTACAGGCTTAACGAAGTACAGAAGTTCGAGGGCATGGTAGCTTCGCAGAAGGTAGCTCTTACGATGTTTCCCATGGCTCCAACGCTCAAGATGGAGTTTCCCGAGATAAAGAATTACACCAGGCTGTCGTGGATGTCGAAGGTGAAGGTGTCTGCAGGAGAAAAGAAAGTATATCTTCCCTGGATATACCTCGTGGACTCTACCTTCCTGCAACTTTTCGATTTCAAATTATTAAAGGGCAGTCTCGAAACTGCCTTGCTGAAGCCAAACAGCGTGGCGATCACCTCGACCACCGCGCGTAAGTTGTTCGGAACGGAGGAAGCGATGGGAAAAACCATACTCCACTATGGTAATGACACCACCAACCTCGTTGTCACCGGCATCCTGGCTGACGTGCCGGATAATTCACAAATGCAGTTCGATGGACTCATTTCCTTTAGCACGGCATATAATGAGGCGGAGTGGATGAATCAATGGGGAGGCAATTGGCTAAACAGCTATTTCGAACTCGCCCCGGGCACTGATATAGCCTCATTGGAAAGGAAATTCCCCGCCTACCTTAAGAAATACATGACCGAAGGTGACAACTGGAAGAACTATGAACTGTTTCTTCTTCCATTGAAAGATGTACATGGAAAGGCTAATGACATAGGGTTAGACTATGTGAACTATCACAAATTTGATAATAAATACACGAACATATTCTTCATCATCGCATTGATTGTACTCGTGATCGCCTGTATCAATTTCATGAACCTATCAACAGCGCGTTCGGCAGAACGGGCAAGAGAGGTAGGTGTCAGGAAGTCTATCGGTGCGCAAAGATTCCAAATAGCGTTCCAGTTCATTGGCGAAACAGTTATGCTATCGATGATCGCACTCGTGTTGGCAGTCTGCCTTGTTGAACTGTTCCTTCCGTACGTCAACCAATTGAGCCAGCGTGATCTTAGCCTACCAATTTTTACAAACCCTACGCTCTTACTCTCTGTGTTGGCCGGAACGGTTTTAGTGGGGATTCTCTCCGGTTTATATCCTTCCTTCTACCTTTCATCTTTTCAGCCAGTGAGAGTATTAAAAGGGTCCGTGAATACGGGTAGAAGCAAGAGTTTGCTTCGGAACGTGCTGGTAGTGGGACAATTCGCATCTGCGATCTTCCTGATCATCGCTACGATTTTCGTAGTGCGGCAATTGTCTTTCATGCAAGGCCGTGATCCGGGGTTTAGCCGTGAACAGGTGCTCACCGTGCCGCTTGATGATTTTACATCCAGAAAGTATGATGTACTGAAACAGGACCTTCTTGGAAGTTCGTTAATAACAGGTGTCACTGCCGCACAGGACCAGCTTGGAAGTCACCTCGATCAATCTGGAATTCAGTTCAAGGATGACGGACCACTTCGTGACCTCACGTCTACCAGGTTGATAGTTGATCCCGATTACCTTGCTCTTTACAAGATCGGCCTCGTTCATGGAAGGAATTTTTCAAAGGAAAAATCTGGTAATGGCAAAGAGTATATCATCAACGAAGCACTCGCCACTGAGCTACTGAAGGATAAACCGGGTGCTGAGCCGACATCTCTTTTAGGAAAACGTTTCGGCTTCGATTCGCTCGGAACAATTGTTGGCATAGCGCGAAACTTCAATTTCAATTCGCTGCATCATAAGATCGAGACCATGTTTCTCTTCAGCCAGAAGGAATGGGGCTATAGCAGGCTGTCAGTTAAGATCAATGGGGGCCAATCCGCAGAAGCTATCGCTTTCGTGCAATCTGTTTGGAGTAAGAATTTCCCCGAGACGCCATTTGAATACCAGTTCCTCGACGATCACTTCGAAGAAGTGTACCGTGCGGATGCCCAAGTGAGCAAGATCGTGGGTGTGCTCGCCGTTCTCGCAATCATCATTTCCTGCCTGGGCCTCTTTGGTCTTGCTTCATATGCGGCTGAGAAACGCGTGAAAGAAGTAGGTATTCGTAAAGTATTGGGCGCCTCGGTACAAAGTATAGTTTCCATGTTATCGAAAGACTTCATCAAACTCGTTCTCTTGGCAAACCTTATTGCCTGGCCACTTGCATGGTTTGCACTTGATAGATGGCTGAGGGATTTCGCCTATCGTGTTAACGTTAGCCCATGGGTCTTCCTCCTGGCAGGATTCGCAGCCTTAATGATCGCGCTAGTGACAGTAAGTTTCCAGGCAATCCGTGCTGCCATCGCTAATCCTGTAAAGTCGCTGAGGACGGAATGAGTTCGTAAACAAGATTTGAACCACGCACAAAAGAAAGATTATGATCAGGAATTTTTTTCTAACCGCCTACCGGAATCTTGTCAGGAACAAGGTCTATACTATCCTCAATATACTCGGTCTGACCATCGGCGTTGTCGTCTGCCTTCTGATAGGAGTATGGCTGCAGCGTGAACTGAGTTTCGATAGTTTTCATCCAGATCGCAACAGCATATACCGGCTCACGAATACTTTCAAAAGTGAGAGTGAATCATTCTCGCAAGCTCCATCTGGACCCGCATTCGGTGCGCAGTTGCCAAAGCATCTGCCGGCGGTCTCATCGACATGCCGTTTGTTTGGCGAGTTACTAAAGGTGAAAGTGGGTAACGAACAGTTCATCGAACCCGCCTGTCTTACGGTCGACAGCAACTTCTTCAGCTTCTTCGGTTTCGTTTTGCAGCGAGGCGACAAGGATAAAGTTTTGCT
>JACMKU010000114.1 GCA_014379965.1 Chitinophagaceae bacterium | reverse complement strand
GGCGAGTCTCCGCTCGTGCACTCCAGCTTGTCACGCTCCTGCGCGGGACTCGCCGTGCGCACTCAGGGTGCCCGAGAAAAGGAGGAATTCTATTCCACAAAACAAGGCCCTCCGATTTCAGACGGCGAGTCCCGCGTTAGATTATTGATGTTTGAGACCGTGCTGCGGAGACTCGCCTGAAATATAAGGTCTCTGAAACACCCGGCAGAAAAACCGTCTTTGACGACGAGTAACTCCAAATTCATTTTATGATCTTAAAGGAGACAAGAAGTAGTTATTTTTAACATCATTAACTAACAATACAGAATGAGTTTGCAACTAAAAGAAATTCAGATAAGAAGTGATGTAGTATTCGGAGACCATGTAACAGTTGTGCAGCCTGTTAATTTATATGGTTGCAATATAGGAAGTGGATCTTTCATCGGACCTTTTGTTGAAATACAGCAGGAGGTCACAATTGGAAGCCGTTGCAGGATCCAGTCGCATTCTTTCATCTGTGAACTCGTAACCATCGGCGATGATTGCTTTATTGGTCATGGGGTCATGTTCATCAACGATCTGTTTGAAAATGGTGGTCCCGCAGGAGCTGATAAAACAAAATGGAAGAAAACAACGATAGGCAACCGGGTTTCAATCGGATCCAACGCTACCATTTTACCGGTAAATATCTGTGATCATGTTGTGATCGGTGCGGGCGCGGTAGTGACCAAAGACATCATTAAACCCGGATTCTATATTGGCAATCCGGCTACCTTTTTACGTGGAATTAACTTATGATTCGTTTTTGTGCTTGGAGTCGAGATCTCGTATAATCGGCCTCAGCAGTAAAAAATAGCTTCCCTGCCATCTTTCAATTGTGTAATTTTGCCCAACGAATTATTTATTGCCTCAACGGGCAATCATTTAATCACAGATATGGCTGATCTTACCTTTGCTTCGCCGATACAATCGTCCAGACAATTGCAGCGTTTGTTTTGGATTTTTCTAATTCTGAATGTTGCATTCATTCTATGGTCTAAAAATTTCCTGCAACCTCTGCAAACCAGAGACATCATCCGCTTTGAGATTGCCAAGAAGGTTCCCGTGGCTGAAGGCATTCTGCAGGAGTGGACCGCTAATGACGGCATAAAACTGAATAAAGCTATTCAGGGTATTTATCTGGATTATTTATTCATTGTTCTTTATACAGTGGGATTATCAATAGCTTCAGTTTATTTCTCCCAGTTAACGGGTCACCAGATACTCAAGCGGGCCGGAAGGTTTATTCAATTCTTAATCATAGGAGCCGGTGTCTGCGATATCATTGAAAATAGCGCCATGCTTAATAGCCTGGACGGCCATTTAAATGGTTGGAACGTGTGGGTTGCCTATGATATGGCGGTCACCAAGTTTTCCATTCTTATTGTTTCAGTACTATTTTTACTGGTTTGCCTGGTTTATTATTCACTGCAGAGGATAGTGAAGTAAAGTTGCTCTGGCTCTCCGTTGTGTTCTTCGTGAACCTATTGATTGTACAGTCAAGGGGTTCACGAAGAACACGAAGGAAGACACGAAGAACACAGCGAAAACAGCCGATAGTATCTGATTGTGACACATAATCATGAGCGGCCGTGCTCCGAGGTTGCTGATATTGCCGAGGTTCCTGTGTTGCCCATGTGGCCGATGTTTGTGTCTCACAAACATCATATATCCCAGGTCGATGTTTCTCGTGATTGGGACACAATCACAGGCGACCGTGCGCCGAGGTGTGCTAATTTCCGATGGTGCCGATGTTTGTGTCTCGCAAACATCACATATCCTTAGTCGATGTTTCTCGTGATTGTGAGACACAATCACAGGCGGCAGTGCGCCGAGGTTGTGCTGATTTCCGATGTTGCCGATGTTTGTGTCTCACAAACATCATCCATCACATGTCGATTGTTTCTCGTAATTGTGAGACACAATCACAGGCGGCCGTATTCTATCTTCCGACCTACACCTTAATATAAATCCTCTTTCTATCCAGCCAATAACAGACAGCCCAATAAAAAGCGATCATTGCCAAAGCATACAACAGCGACCCGTTTTTGGGATTATCGAATAGCGGCTTGCAGATATGTTCGTAGAACCAGGGGAAAGGACTGCTGTACACTATCTTTCCCTGCTCGTTAATATGGTCTTCCCAGCGGATCAGCGCCAGCAATCTGGGCAAAAAACCGCTCAAGAAAAAAATGAACAGGGGATTCTTACCAAATACGTCGAAAAACCTGGTCAGGGCACCTCTTTGGTTCCTGAATTCGATCAGGTGTATCATAACCGAAAGTACCAGAATGGCAAGACCTGTTGTATACAACACGTAAGAGCTTGTCCAGATCTTTTTATTGATCGGAAAAACCATTTCCCAGCAAATCGCGGTGAGGACCAGTATGCATCCCGCTACAAAAAGGTGGGTGAGCATTTCGGTGTTCTTTCCTTTTTTCTGAATATAATCGCCCACAAAATACCCGAAGATTACCTGGACAATAGCCGGGAGAGTGCTGGCAAGTCCTTCAGGTTCAAAGGGAACGCCTTCGCCTTTATACATATGAGCAGTTCCGAGTACCGCTCTGTCGATGCCATTTCCAAACCATCCTTCCATACTGAATGGATCGGAGCCTATGGCAAAGGCCAAGCAGAGCCACCAATAAATAAGCAACAATAACGTGCTGATCAGAAAGGCGCCTTTGATCCTGAAGAAATAAATGATCATCGACGCAAAAAAATAAGCAAGCGCGATCCTTTGCAGGACGCCCAGTATCCTGATACCGGTATCGGGATTAGCGGGATCGACCCAGTGTTTAAAGACCAGCCCATCATCGCTCCATCTTACAAAAGGCCACCAGTTCAGGAACAATCCGATCAGGAAAATAAGCAGCGTGCGTGTAATCACTTTTCGTAAAAACACCTTCGTGCCCGCTGACTCCAACCGGGGCATCACAAAAGCAAGCGCGTTGCCAACTGCAAACAGAAAAAAAGGAAATACCAGGTCGGTAGGCGTACAACCATGCCAGGGCGCATGCTTCAGGGGAGCGTAGATATGACTCCAACTGCCTGGATTGTTTACCAGTATCATTAGAGCCACGGTGGCACCCCGAAAAACGTCGAGGGAATAGAAGCGTTGGTTCAATGCAATTGTTTTGGATGCATTAAAGATAGCGATCGTTGGTGAATGGT
>JACMKU010000113.1 GCA_014379965.1 Chitinophagaceae bacterium | reverse complement strand
GAATAATGTAAAATCTAAAATGATAAATCTAAAATGTAAAAGGTGATCAGTCATTTAGTGTCTAGACCTTTTACATTTTAGATTTATCATTTTAGATTTTACATTCCTATTAGTTGCCACTACATCTATATCGAATGATTGTCTGTCCGCAACTTACCTTACGTTCAAAAGTCTTCTTTTCTGTCTTCTTTACTGTTGGTTTTTTGGTGAGGCTAAATGGTATGCCAATGCGCATATTCCATCCGGAAACATTTGACTTGAGTGAGGTTGTTATCGCCTTCACGCCATCAGATGTAGTCATCGACTGCTCATCAAGGTTGCCCAAACCTTTAAAATAATTCAAGCTTACTGTAAACTTGCGCGTATTATTTTTTCCAAACTCAAAACTTGTACCGGCGATCAAACCCGTCTGCCAGTTTCCTGCACGATACTCATAGGTAGTGACAGAACCCTGCGTCTTGGAGACGACATCTGTTTGAACTGCTGGAATAAAACCCATTCCGACTGACGGCTGGATGCGCATCCACGAGCCCCTGTTCTTGGCTAAAGTTGGGTTTTTCGCTTGTTTACTTCCGCACCTGTTGGAATAACTGGACGAATAGCTCTTGCTGCACCCTGAGGATTTTTGTGCTGAACTTCCGCAAGACTTCTTAGCCGTAGATGAAGATTTGCTCTTGGCGTTTGTTGCCTGAGACTTTCCAAGGTTAATTCGTTTTGAATTAAACTGGTACCCTCCCTCTAATTGAAGCTGCATACTTCCAGTGGCGGCCTTGAACTGGTTCATACCTGTTTCGGGATTGGAAAAACTAAAAGATACCAGTGACCTGCTAGTGGCGGCACCGAGGAAGAATCCATGTCCCAGTTTGGATGCATAGTTTAATCGAAGGCTTGCCTGTGGACTGAATTTTGTGCCGAGTGGTGCGAAGGAACTAAGTTGGTTGTAGCTGATCGAAGTTTTCGTGTTTTCAAAACCTACCTGGGGAAGCAGGCTGAAACGTTGGGCATTCATTGCATTTCCGAAAGCAACGAAGCATAGAAGGGTAAACGCTGCTGTTCTCATAACAATTAATTTTAGTCAGAGAAGTTAGGATTATTCCGGACTGGAAAAAAATTTATTCTACGAATGGATTCGTCGCCGGACAGTGGATGCTGGATCGTCATTGCTACCGAAGTGAAGCAACGGGATGCTACCTTGGCCGCTGAAACCGGCTTAGAGAGGGGATGCTGGATCGTCTTTGCGAGCGATGCGAAGCAACTAGATATTTCATGACTCTAGCCATTTAGAATCCTACTAATCATAATCATCATGATAATCTGCGGGCTATATTGACCGCTGATTTTCATGATGATTACGATATTTAGGATTTGAGTTTTTAACCAGTTATGATTTACTACGGACGTATTTATTTGCTATCACCCTGCCGGAATTTTGTAGCATATTGATGTCGAATAGATGGTTTGCACGTACTGCGTCTTCGAATCGAATAAGTATGCCATCGGGGTGACTGCCATTGAATTCATTTTTTTGTATATGTGATCTCTGGACGCCATATAGGTTGATAAGAGGGGCATCCACAGTTACAGGCGCTGAGTTGGTGATCTTATTACCTGTAAAAAACAATTGTGGTCCCAGGGTGCTCTCGTCGTTTCCGCCGCGGTAGACATCAAGTAGCCGGCCTCTCAGGCCATTAATCACGTTTCCTATTATCACGATTTTCTCCGCGTTGTAATATCCTTTGTCGTCCCTTTCTTGCGAAAACATGAACCCGTCCGTTACATTGTTTAGGAATTTTGATTGCCGCACGATAATACTATCAGCGACCATTGACTTGTAAGCGAAGAAAATTTCCTTGCAACCGGTTGATCTGTCGAAGTTCTTAAACTGGCACCGGCTGATCTTGAGATTATAATGGTCGCTGCTACCTGAACTGTCATTCGATATCAAATGTGCCGACCTCATTTGCGTTCCGTCGAAAGATAGATTCTCAAGTGTAAGGTTGCCATTGCCATTAATGATAAATGCGCTGAGCCCGTTGGGTGTCTTTAGGGAAATTGTCGAAGCAGGATTGCCAGTGAATATCACAATGGATGAGACGGTAAATGGTTTGTTCAACTGGTATTCCTTCCCTGTCAAGCGAATCGTCAGGGGGATCTTTCTTGCTAGTTGGCGATATACTTCTTCAGCCGTTTTACAATCGACCGTAGCTGTTGCCTTTGAAGCCTGGGTCGATGAATGACCCGCGAACCATTTCGTCCTTGCTGTACCCGAATTCCCTAATATCTTTTTCAACAATGCCAGATTGGAGAATCCCGTGCTCGCGGAAAGCGAATGGGTGATACGCTTTTTTGCTGCTGCCTGTAGGGAGTCCGAGATGATGGGCGTTAGCGCAGGTACAGGATACGGTAAAGCAACCTTATCTGCCTTCTGTGTAGTGAAGTTGATCTTCTTGAATCCGATTGGGGTCTCCTGCTCCAATTCGCTGCTTACCAGGTTGCCGCCAAACAGGAAACCGCTGATGTCATCATATGCTTTATAGATAATGCTATCTCTTTTGTTGTAAAACGCGTTGTTGACAAGGTATACCCCCTGCGGTGGCAACGTTCTTTCAGTATCGCTGCCTTCGCCGAAGGAGATCGGTGAGGAATTGTAGAAGGTGTTGTTTGCAATCACCGCTTCCGTCACCTGCACATAACGGTGTGCGGGCGAATTGGGAATGCCGTTCATAATAGATAATGGTGATCTGAAATCAACGCCGCGGCAATTGTAGAACAGATTGTTCACAACCCATTGTCCCTTGTTGATGACGCGCACGCCTCCTGTCCCTTCTTTACCATTACCGAGGAAGACGTTATTCTCCACTGTATTATTGTCTCCATGTCTTAATACGACGGCACCCTGGCATTCCTTAAATAGGTTATTGCGTACTACGTTGCTTCCCGATTTGATAGAGATGATCTCCGTTTCACCATCGCATTGCTCGAAGAAATTATCGGTGATCTGTGTATTCGAATTGAATTGGCAATGCTGTGAAACACCAACCCGGATGATCTCACCGCCATTAGATGCTAGTGGAAGTCGGAGGCCGAAATAATTATGATCGATGGAGTGGAAATTCTCGCGGCTCCGTTCATCATCGAGGATCACTGCAAGGAGCACTCCCATGTTCTTCTTATTGATAAAACTGCAATGGTCCAGGCGATTATTTTTTCCGAAGAAGGTAACCCAGTTATTCTCCTCCATTCTCTTTGCATTATTGAAGTTATCTACAACGCAGTTTGTCACCCTGCTGTGATCGGCTAATTTATTTTTATCGATCCTGAAGTCGATGACTGAGTTTCTTCCAGCAAAGCCATTAGTAAAATACAAACCATCGACGATGAGGTAGTCGCCGCCCACCCGCAATCGCGACTGGCCGATGATCTTTACTTTACCCGGCGTTTGTGCCCGGAAGGTGATCGGCCGTGTACTAGTGCCTGAGCAATCGAGGGTGATTGTCACATTATTCCATACGCCATCTTGTAATATTATTATATCACCTGGCTTCGCCTTTCTGTTTGCCTCATTCAATTCATCAATGTTCTTTACAAGCTTCGCTTGCGCCTGCAATTGCTCAAATGAAATGAATACAGATGCGAAGAGCAATGATAAAAACAATCGTTTCATTTCAAATTATTGTTTGTTCCGTCCGTTGCGGGTGACAGTCCGCAGTGAAGATTCACGGATGATTAATTTGGGTTTTAGAACTTCTTCCACGTGACTCATGTCCTGGTTGTTGTGTACCGTCTCGATGAATAATTTAGCAGCTATCTTCCCAAGTTCAAAAGCGGGCTGATCGACGCTCGAGATGGAGGGGGTAACAAGGCTTGTCACGGGTTCGTTATTGAACCCCACGAGCCCGATATCTTGTGGCATAGTCAATCCTTTTTCCTTTATTGCCAACATCGCACCTATGGCCATCCGATCACTGATCGTGAAAATGGCATCGGGGCGTTTCTTCATGGAGAGAAGTTCCTTCGAGGCGAGGTAGGCATAATCTTGGTTAAAATCGCAATGGATGATAAGATCTGGATCCGGCTTGATCTTATATTTCTTCAAGGCGTTGATATAACCATCTAGCCTGCTGTTGCTGATTCCCAGATTTTTCGGGCCCGCTAGGATTGCGATGCGCTTATATCCTTGTTCTATGAGATGTTCTGTTGCCTGAAACCCTCCATCCATGTTATCGATCCTCACACTCGGTGCTAAAAGATCAGGGGTGACGCGGTCAAACACGACCATCGGCATCTGCTTCTCCTGGATCTTTTTGAAATGGTCGAAGACCTTGGTCTCACTGGATACAGAAATGATGAAGCCGTCAACCAGGCTATCAAGGAGTCTTCTTGCATTGACTATCTCACGGCCAAAAGACTCGTTGCTCTGGCAAACCATAACAGTGTATCCCGCTTCCAGTGCCACCTCATCGATTCCTTTGACCATCGTGGCAAGCACATAGTCGAGGTTGGGTACGATAACTCCAATATTATGCGTCTGTTTTTGCTTTAGACTAAGGGCGAGTCTGTTTGGGTGGTAGCTTAACTCCTCGGAGAGGGCCATTACGGCTTTGCGGGTATCAACATTTACGTCGGGCGCATTTCGCATGGCCCGGGAAACAGTTGAAATGGAAATATTCAACTGCTTGGCGATGTCTTTGATCGTGGCTGGTTTATTCATGTGGCGATGGAGTAAAGCTACATGAATAAAGTTTACGAGAATCCCGGCAGCGTTGCCGGTAACGTTACCGGAGCTGAATTTTTAGAGATTCTCTCGTTTGAGGTACCTCGCCTGCGTTTTTCATCGCTAGAGGACTGGAATATTAAAAATCTTGCAAGGCGGTAAAAAATGGCCAGGTTGTTTATCATCTTAATATTACAACAGAAACTTGCCTGATGAAGAAAGAACTGCATTCTTTTATACATTGCCCTTGCCGCAATATTCCTCGTTTGGACACAGCCAGGCTCGATCTCTTCACCATTGCAAGCATAAAATTTAAAACATCACTATGTATTCCATGAAAGGGAAAGTTGCCATCGTCACAGGTGGCTCAAGAGACATTGGTCGCGAAGCTTCGATAAAACTCGCTGCGGCTGGTGCACGCGTATGTGTTAACTATAATAGTAACAAAGATGCAGCTGATGAGACGTTGCAACTAATAAAGAAAGCCGGAGGCGAGGCTATCGCCGTCCAGGGCGATATGACTAAGGCGGCCGATGTAACGAAGCTGGTTGATGCATGTGTGGAGGCATACGGAAAATCCATTCATATACTCGTAAACGTGGCAGGTGGTCTGATGGGAAGGAAAGTGCTCGCAGACCTGGAGGAAGAATTCTGGGATGCTGTGATTAACGTGAACCTCAAATCGGCCTATCTCGCCGTGCGTGCAGTCGTTCCTCATATGACTGAAGGCGGTGCGATTGTCAACTTCAGTTCACAGGCTGCCCGTGATGGTGGTGGTTTCGGCGGGGTCGCCTATGCTGCTTCGAAAGGCGGCGTACTGTCACTCACCCGTGGTCTCGCCAAGGAACTTGGACCAAAAGGAATAAGAGTGAACTGCGTCTCACCTGGAATGATCAATACAACTTTCCATAACACGTTTACTAAACCCGAAGTAAGGACTAATGTCGCGAATGCCACGCCACTTCGCCGTGAAGGTGAGGCGAGGGAGATTGGTGACCTGGTACTCTACCTGGCTAGCGATGCTTCATCATTCATCAATGGCGAGAGTGTGGAGATAAATGGTGGGACGTATTTCGCATAGGGTGAGTGGTCAGTGGTCAGTGGTGAGTACCCACCTCGCTCTCGCTCTGTTCCTGTTCCTGTTTCTGTTCCTGTTTCTGCTTTCACAATAAATTCGATTTCGAAGTGCGACTGTTAAGAACGATATGCCTGCTTGTGTTGCCAGTGTCCGCATTGGCTCAACATCCCCTTACGTTTTTCACCAGGGCCGAGGCAACTTCTATAAAGAATGACCTGGCTCGTTATCCTCTTCTTACAAGTTCATTCAAGGCCATGAAGCAGGAGACGGATGCGATGATCGTAAAAGAAATCTCCGTCCCCTTTCCAAAAGATCCCGCTGGCGGATTCACACATGACCGGCACAAGTCGAATTACATGCTCATGTTCAACAGCGGTGTCCTTTATAATCTCACCGGGGATGTAAAGTATGCGAACTGGGTAAGGAAAATGTTGCTGAAATACGCAGCCCTCAATCCCGCACTTCCCAAACATCCACAGGCAACGAGCAGTTCACCCGGTCGTCTATTCTGGCAGGCCCTGAATGATGCAAACTGGTTAGTATATACTGGAATGGCCTACGATCTCATCTATAATACAATTCCAGCCACCGATAAAAAGACAATTGAGGAAGGTGCATTCAAGCCCGAGGTCGACTTTCTTACGAAAGATTTAAAGACCTGGTTCAATCTTATACATAACCACGGGGTGTGGGCCTGTGCTGGAGTTGGCATCGTCGGCATTGCGACTAATAATAAAGACTATGTAGATATGGCCCTTTATGGTACCGATAAAAACGGTAAGGGCGGTTTCCTGTCGCAAATGGAGAATCTTTTCTCCCCTGATGGTTACTATACCGAGGGTCCCTATTATGTGCGCTATGCCATACTTCCGTATTATCTCTTCGCGAATGCCCTGAATCATGCACGACCGGGTCTTAAGATATTTCAACACCGGGATCGCGTCCTTCAGAAAGCGCTGGTTGCGGGATTGCAACAGACAAACATCGATGGACGCTTTTTCCCACTCAACGACGCGTTAAAAGAAAAAGACTATACCAGCAATGAATTGGTCACCGCGATAGGCATCGCATGGGATGTGTATGGACAGGATAGGGGATGGCTTGCTGTGGCGAAACGACAGAATCGTGTAATCCTCAATAAAGGTGGCGCCTCGATTGCAGCCGCGATGGTACGGGAGAAGTCGGCTAACCTGACCTTTCCTTATAAGACAGTAGAATACGGGGATGGGGCTAATGGAAGAGAGGGGGGTGTGAGCTTATTGAGAAACGGTGCGAATGAAGACCTTACCAGCTTGATTTATAAGTACACGTCTCACGGTTTGTCTCATGGCCACTTCGACAAATTAAATATTAATCTATTCGACAAGGGTAATGAGGTACTCACAGATTACGGTTCTGTTCGCTTCGTAGGTATCGAACAGAAATATGGCGGACGCTATCTTTCTGAGAACGATGCCTATGCCGCCCAAACTATTGCTCACAATACGCTCGTGGTAGACGAGACCAGTCATTTCGGTGGAAATGAGAAAAGAGGCGAGCGCTATCATTCTGATAAAGTGTATAGTAGTATTGCTAACCCGGCATTGCAGGTAGTCATTGCGAAGGAAGAGAATGCATATGACAACGTGAAAATGCTTCGCTCTGTTTACATGCTTCAATTGGCATCAGGAAGGAAGTTCATAGTTGACATTTTCAATGTCAATTCTCCCGAAACTCATCAGTATGACCTGCCATTTCACTATGAAGGACAGCTGATCCATACATCGTTTCGTTATGAGCCATATACAAACCAACAGCGACCTCTCGGAAACAAGAATGGATACCAGTTTCTATGGAAAGAGGCCGAGGCCCGTGTGTTCGACACCACCGTACAGTTCACATTCCTGAACAATCGGAGTTACTATTCGATATCCTCATGGGTTCCCGATAGTGCCACCCTGATTTTTGCCCGGACCGGGGCTAATGATCCGCAGTTTAACCTGAGACATGAACCCGCCTTCATTTTACGCAAGCGAGCGGCTAGCAACTTATTTATAAACGTGATCGAGATACATGGAAAGTATGACCCAGTGATGGAGTTTTCGATGAACGCTTACCCATCGGTACAACGTATTGAAGTTTCGCAAAACGACAAGGAGTATACTATTGCAACGATCATGATCGACGGGAAGCGGTTGATGATTACTCAAAGCAATTCGGTATTCGAAAAAGACAGAGTGCATAGTGCGGGAGGTGTACAATGGAATGGACCATTTAATGTCACTTTTGATGGAAAAAATTTGAATTGACTACATAAACCATTAACTAATTAAACAAAAGAAAATGGGAACAACTGAATCCTTGAAAGTTTTTATCGAAAATGGAGATGTGCCGTGGGAAGTAACAGGCCCAGGCATGAAGAGGAAGATCATGGCCTGGGACGACAGACTAATGGTGGTAAAAGTTGAGTTCGAGGTCAGTGCTGTTGGCGCGCTTCATCAGCACCATCACACACAGATCACACATGTAGAGAGCGGTCGCTTCGAGGTAGAGATCGGCGGAGAGAAGAAGGTGTTGTCGGCAGGCGATGCTTTCTATGTTCCGCCGCATGCACTGCACGGTGCCGTCTGTCTGGAGGCGGGAGTTTTGATTGATATTTTTAGTCCAATGCGCGAGGACTTCGTCATGAATGCGAACGGTCGCTAAATACAAAAATAGAAATGAAGGTTAAAGGACTCCGGTGGTACATAATTGGCCTCATTGCCCTGGCTACGATCATCAACTATATTGATCGTACAGCCATCAACATTCTTTGGCCGTACATCCACAAGGATTTCGGTATCGAGGAGAAGGATGGTAAGGATGCTTTGAAACTGATCACTACTTTCTTCATGATCGCCTATGCTCTTGGCCAGACTCTCACAGGTAAACTAATGGATTCACTGGGTACCAGGATAGGCTTCGTGATCTCCATTGTAGGCTGGAGTATTTCCATTGCCTTGCATGCTGTTGCGAAAACCCTGCTTTCATTTAATATATTTCGATTCTTCCTGGGATTGAGCGAGGCTGGAAACTGGCCTGGGGCGGCGAAGAGCAATGCGGAGTGGTTTCCAGCAAAAGAAAGGGCTATCGCACAGGGAATTTTCGGGGCCGGAGCGAGCCTTGGTTCCGTTGTTGCCGCACCTTTTATCGCCTATCTCTATCTAGCCTTCGGATGGCAGATGACTTTCGTAGGCATTGGCCTGCTCGGCTTATTGTGGATCATACCATGGGTCATCATCAACAAGAATACGCCTGACAAACATCCCTGGATCACCAAAGAAGAACAGCAACACATCCTCGATTCACCGATCGATAAGAAGACGGTGACAGCTGAGGTTAAGGTGTATTCGTGGAGAGACCTGTTGAGATTTAGGAACACCTGGGGGGTTATAAGTTCACGGTTCTTTATCGATCCTGTATGGTGGATGTTCGTGACCTGGCTTCCATACTTCCTAAAAGAGCAATTCGACTTCGATATCAAACAAGTCGGCGCGTTTGCATGGGTGCCATTCTTATTCGCAGCAATCGGTGGGCTCGCGGGAGGATTTTTTTCCTCCGGACTGATCAATCGCGGAGTGCTGGCGGTGAAGGCGAGGAAGCGTGCGATAACCGTAGGAAGCGTGATCATGCTTGTATCACTGGCGTCAATTGCTTATTTCCTCGACCAGTTAAAGGACCACGCCGGTGTAGCCATTGCATTGATAAGCTCAACATTATTCGGATTTCAGTTCCTGATCAATAACCTTCAGACCCTTCCTGCCGATTATTTCAATGGAAAGAATGTAGGTACAGTAGCTGGCATGGGAGGCACTTCGGCAGTGGCCGGAACATTAGTGGTAACATGGCTGGTCCCCGTATTAACCCGAACGAGTTATACTTCGTTCTTCCTGCTGGCTGCGTTGATGGTGCCACTAGCCTGGACATGTATCATTTTTATTACTGCAAAGAATAAAACAACAAACAATCAGGTATCCGTATAACATATAAAACGCTGCTATATGAAAAGAATTCTACTATCAACTTTGTTCCTCGCACTATCCGGATTCATTTTCGGACAGACTACTTACTATTGGGTAGGCGGAACCACACCAACAACAAGTATCAGTACCGGGGCTAACTGGAATACTGTACTCAATGGATCTGGTGCCGCAAGAGGCTCATCAACCGGCGCGACTGACATCCTCGTTTTTGATGGCTCAAATGTTGGCGGTGCTACACCAGCCACTGGCCCAGTTACCGTGCTTGCTAACAATAGCATTACCGCCGGGCAGATGCGTTTTATCAACAATGCCAATATCGTATTCATCCGCGCAAGTGCGTCCGGCACAAGCACAATTACTATCAGCGGTGGTGCAGGTGATGATTTCGTGGTAGAGGCAGGTTCTTCCCTTGGTTTTCCTCCTAGTGCCGGAAGCATCCGAATGGCTTTGGGTGCGACCACGACGGGTAGGGTAAGCGGATCAATTAGTATGACCAATACCATGCAAGCCAGGTTCGATAATACTTCTGCCGGAACTCCGGGATCATTTGTTTTTACTAATGGTTCGAGCTTTACTACCAATCTTGTATCCTCGCTGGTTCCTCCTTCATCCTCATATGCATTCGGCGGTAACACGCAATCCTCTGAAAAATGGGTAGTGTTCGAAGCAGGCGCGCATCTATATTACGACGGTGGATATAGTCCCATGGGAAACAACTCCGCATTCTCACCTATCGATTTCAAACCGGGTAGTGTATGGCACCATCGTGCCTCTAACCCCACAAGTGGATTCGGTTCCTTCTTCAACAGGAAAAGTTTCGGGGACATCATCGTTGAAAACAATGCGACCTTATTCAGTGATGGCCCTATCTACCGCATCGGTGATCTCACGATCAATGCGGGCAGCACGTTCACTACACACGTGAGTGGACAGACGGCGATTCTTGGAAATCTAACCGTAAATGGATCTCTCACTTCAGATGTTGCCAGTACCAATGAAGTAGTGATGGCTGGTTCTACACCTAAGACAATTTCCGGATCGGGCACCATCAATATCGCATCACTGATAGTTGCGGCCAACGCCGACGTTACACTTAACAAGGATATTATGGTCGACAAGACTGTAGCAGTTTATGGCAAATTGAACTTTGCAACACGCAAGATCCAGGGTAATGCAAGCTTCCTCGCTACTGGCCCCGCTTCCGCTATCACAGGTACAGGCAACCTCACCGCGGGGTCATTCCTGCTCACAGGAAACTCTGGAATAGCTAATACAAATAGAGGAATGAACATTAGTGGAGCGGGCATCCCGGCAAATACTTCTATCGTTTCGTTTTCCGGAACAAACGACACCATATTTTTATCAAATCCAATTACTTCAGGTGGCGCAGGTGTAGCACTGTCTGTATCGAGCAATGGAGCTACACTCCAGACTGCAAGCACCGATGGATTCAACCCTGCGTCGGGGTCAGTGTCCACCACAGGAAACCATGTCTACCAGGATAGGATCAACTACATCATTAATGCAGCCACTACATGGCCATTCGGTGTATCAACTGCCGTGACCGCAACGCCGATACTCGCCGAATTCATAGAGATATATGCACCTGTGACTGTAAACCGCGCCTTCTCGGTATCGAATCATCTTACTGTTAATGGTAAAATAATCCTTCGAGCAACCGACACTGTCCGCATATTAACAGGTGCCACGGTGAACGGGCCATTCAATTCAAGTAACTACATAGCCGCTGCTTCCAATACTACTACTGGTGAGGTCAGCGTTGTTCGTTACGATGCGGTATCGGGTGCGCTCTCTATTCCCATTGGGACGGCGAGCTATTACTTGCCCGTAACTATCACTCCGACTTCTACCTCAAGCTTCGCAGTTTCGGTGTTCGAGGGAATCACCGCCAATGGCATGGTTAACGGAACGCCACTCCTTCCTTCCGAAAAGCAGACTGTTGTTAATGTCGTATGGAATATCAATCGTCTAACCGGTTCGGGTAATACAGACCTGCAACTGGGATGGAATGCAGCACTGGAAGGATCTACATTTGCGACGCTTCCAAATACCGACATAGGCATGATAGCCAATGGTGGTTCTTCATGGAGTTTGCCGATCGGCGTAGGGGACAATACCGCCAATACCGTCACTGCTAATGTTAGCAGTTTTGGAGCATTCGGCGCAGGCGCAGTCCCCCAGGTACAACCTTTTGTCTTCAATACTTTGCCTCCGAAAATATATGGAGACGCCGACTTCAATGGCGGGGCAACGAGTCTTAATAGTACTGTGCCCATCGTGTATTCGAGCAGCAATCTTGCCGTGGCAACGATCGTGAACGGAAACATTCACATCACAGGCGCGGGAATCTCTACTATCACCGCGACGCAGGCGAGCGACGGCTTCTATCCTGCCGCATCAGTAACACAATTGTTGACTGTAAGCAAAGCAACACTGACAATTACGGCGGATAACAAAACAAAATTTCAGGGGCAGGTAAATCCGCCACTGACGGCGACATATACGGGATTTGTTGCTGGTGAAACAGTCGCCGCATTGCTTACACCTCCTGTATTATCTACAACAGCTGTGACGGCCTCACCCGCGGGAACATATCCCATCACAGTCACTGGCGCTACTTCATCGAACTATACTATCACATTTGTGAATGGAACGATGACTGTACAGCCGCAACAAAGCCAGACGATTACTTTCAATGCGCTGCCGGCAAAGACGTATGGCAACGCGGACTTTGCAGCAGGAGCCACGAGCACAAACGCAACGATACCCATTTCTTATAGCAGTAGTAATACTAGTGTTGCTACTATCATTGGAAATAATATCCATATAGTAGGAGCGGGAACATCGACCATCACTGCGTCGCAACCGGGCAATGCGGGCTATTTCCCTGCGCCGGATGTAGCGCGAACACTAACAGTCAGCAAGGCTGCGCTCACGGTCAGGGTTCGGGATACGACAAGGGTCCAGGGTGAAGCGAATCCACCATTCACTTTAGTATATACAGGATTTGTATTGAGTGAGACAGCTGCAAACCTAACTACGCCGCCGACCGTATCGACGATCGCGACGACAGCATCACCTGCCGGATACTACACACTAACTCCCGAAGGTGCGACATCTAACAACTACAACATCACATACGTGAATGGAAGGCTAACCATATTCCCTCCTGGAGGAACAAACCAACCTCACATCCATGCATTCATGAGCAACCCGAGCACGCTGACGGTACGTTTGTATGCTACATTCCCGGCATTGGCCGATGTGATGTTGTTCGATATGAGTGGCAAGCCATTACTCAGGAAGAATGTGTTCCTGCCGCAAGGATTTATCAATACCGATTTGAATGTGTCGATGGTCCCGGCCGGAATTTACACGGTCACGGTAAGAGGTAGTGGCTTCGACATGAAGAAAACAATACTAATCATCAAGTAAGGAAGACCATATGAAGAATTTCGCATTAAGCATTGCTGGTTTGTTGTTCCTTTTACTATCGCATGCGAGTGAACAACAGACTCCGCGTGTCTTCGCTCTCGAACTGAAATCACTGGAAAAGAATAAAGGCAGGGTCAATGCAAAAGATCCTGCGATCATTCCTGCCTATAAGGCACTGATCAAGGAAGCGACGAAAGCATTGGACTTTGGTCCCGTTAGCGTAATGGAAAAGAGGAACACCCCACCGAGTGGAAGTAGGCATGATTACATGAGTCTCGCACCGTATCACTGGCCTGATCCAAGTAAGCCAAACGGTCTTCCTTATATGCGAAAAGATGGTCAGACGAATCCTGAGGTACTGGAATATAAGGACAAGGAATACATGCCGAAATTGTGCGAGGCCGTTTATACACTGGGACTGGCATATTACTTCTCCGGTGACAAAGGATACGCAGAGCATGCAGCAAAGCTTGTTCGTGTTTGGTTCCTTGATACGGCAACGAGGATGAACCCGAATTTAAATTTCGCCCAGGCAATTAAAGGGATTAACACGGGACGTGGTGCAGGCCTCATCGACTCGAGGCATTTCATCAAACTCATAGACGGCATCGGTCTTTTGCAGGGTTCGAAATACTGGACGGCCATAGACCAGCAAAGTATGCAGCATTGGTTTAGCGAATTTCTGACCTGGATGCAGACAAGCGAAATTGGAAAGGATGAGATGAACGCTCCAAATAACCATGGCGCATGGTATGATGCGCAGCGGCTTGCTTTGGCCTTATATATCGGCAACAATGAACTGGCTAAGTCTATCATTCTAAATGCTCGCGAGCGACTCGATAAGCAGATGGACAATGATGGACGTTTTCCAAAGGAAATGGAAAGGACGATCTCACTACACTATACTGCATTTGTGATGAATGCATTTTTTAATATAGCCAGTATGGCTTCGAACCTTGGCATGGAGGAATGGAAGTATACAAGCCCTTCGGGAAAATCCCTGAAGAAAGGGTTCGATAGGCTGCTTCCTTACATTACCGGCGAGAAGGAATGGGATGGTCAACAGATAAAGCCTTTTGAGGTGGAGGATAGCTATCCCTTATTGGCGCAGGGCTGGAGGCTTGGGTGTAAAAAATGTAAGGAAGCTATCAAGACACTTGCGGACGACAAGGCGGAAAGACTAAGAATTAATTTACTAAACTAACCTGTTTTAATAAATACTTAAACTGCTATTATATGAACAAGTTTCAGTGCTTTCTAATTACACTGCTCACACTGATGAGTAGTGTTGCTATGGGGCAACAAAGGACCATTACGGGAAAAGTGGTTGACGTGTCTAATAACGATCCGCTGTTGGGAGTGAACGTACTCGCCGATAAGCAGAAGGGTGGAGTGACTACGAAGAGCGACGGAACATTTTCTATAACGGTGGAGCCAGGGAGCTCATCGCTGATCTTCTCATACGTAGGTTACGCGACGCAGACCGTTGCTATCGGTCAGAACACCACATTGACAATCTCGCTTGTGCCAGCCGCCCCAACGAGTATGGATGAAGTGGTAGTGATCGGTTATGGTTCTCAGAAGAAATCACACCTAACTGGTGCGGTTTCGAAGTACAAGAATGATAGACTAGACGAATCACCCGTGTCAAGGCTCGACCAGGCACTACAGGGCAAGATCGCCGGTGTGCAGATACAGAATCTTACTTCTGAGGCGGGATCCGATCCGAAGATCAGGGTTCGTGGACTGAGCTCTATCAACGCGGGTGCCAATCCACTCGTAGTCGTAGACGGGCATCCAGTTCCAGATGGACTCGCCTTCGTGAATATGGCGGATGTGGAATCAGTGGAAGTGTTAAAGGATGCTGCCTCCGCTGCCATTTATGGCTCGAGAGGCGCGAGTGGAGTAATTATCATTACTACGAAAAGTGGGAAGGCCGAGAAACCAAAGTATACGGTAAAGTTTTCTTCTGGCGCGAAGACAGCGTACAAGACTTACCCGATGATGACGACCACTGAGTATACCAACCTTCTTTTCTACGAGGCATCTTTGAAGGCGAAGGATCCCAGCATCACTCCTCCAACAGGTACCGGCATCATTGCCAACAATGAAAGAGCCGCGTACATAGTTGAGAGCGTGATCATGGGTGGACGAGGTACGGAATGGCAAGACCAGGCACTACGTCCAGCTACCGTCAGGAACCTCCTCATGAGCGTATCGGGTGGAAAGAAGGATGTGAAGTTCTTCATTTCCGGCGCATATCAAAAGGACCAGGGGATGATGTTTCATAGTGAATACGACAAGTTCAGTCTACGTAGCAAGCTCGATGCGCAGCTTAGCAAGAGAATTAAGTTTTCATTTAATCTAAACCCGACGTATGCGAAGCGTGAAAGGCCATCTGTAGGATACATTGACTTCGTGCGCTTCCAATCATTCCTTCCAGTTTATCATACCGAGGCGACCGCTGCATTTGTATCGCAGGCATCACAATGGGCGACCATCAAAGCCGGAGATTTTGTACAGGCAAGGCATTTCAACGGCCGGGTATATAATGGCTTGATGCCGGATGGAAGTACTTGGGTCAACACCGCTGCTCTCGACCCTTTCAATACGGCCAACAATACACCTAAGTCGATCATGGAGACCCGGACGATCAAAACGAATGACTATAGAGTTTTGAGCTCCGCCGATCTGACTGTTAACATCCTCCCCGGTCTCGACTTTAAGGCACTGGGAAGTATATATGTCAATTATTCAAATGGAATAGACTTTGCCAAGAGAAACTCCAGCAAGGACGGGGATATCAACAGGGGGATTTATGCTAACCGCCTGAATATCGATTTGCTTTCGGAGAATACATTTAATTATACTAAACAAATAAAGGATCACCAGTTCAATGTGTTGGCAGGATTTACGGCACAGAAAACTACTATCCGCGACGAGCAGGTGACGGGGCTGGATTTTCCAAGTGATAACATCACCACTCTGAACACGGCGCTACAGATCGATCAATCGAAGGAAGCGACCTTTAATATACGCAACCAGATAGGTCTTCTATCCTACCTGGGAAGGTTGACTTATAGCTATCAGAACAAATATTTGCTTTCCGCCAGTTTCAGACGTGATGGTAGTTCATACTTTGCTCCCGGTAAGAAATGGGGATCATTCCCCGCGGTTTCCATTGGCTGGGTAGCTTCCGAAGAGAAATTCATGGATAAGGTGAGCTGGATAGACAATCTTAAACTACGCGCCAGTTATGGTGTATCGGGAAATAATCGAATCGTGGATTTTGCTTTCGTCGACCTTCTTTATGCGGCGAACTATCCTTACGGTACAGGAACCGGTACCAGCGCAGTTGGACAGGTGCCTTCTCGTGATATCCTTTCGAATGAAGATATCACCTGGGAGCGTACGTTCCAGTACAATGGAGGTTTGGATATCACGGTCTTCAAGAATGCAGTGACCCTTTCGGTTGATGTGTACCAATCGAAGACTGACCAACTTTTGTTGAGGCAATCCGCAATGGCGTTTACAGGCGTGCCATTGGCATGGAACAATATCGGTAGCCTGCAGAACAGGGGCATCGAGTTTGAAATATCTACCAACAACATTCGCCGGAAGGATTTCAGGTGGACGACTTCGGCAAACCTTGCACATAATAAGAATAAGGTGCTGGAACTCGGAGCAGAGACGCGTTTGCTAAACCAGGGTGAGCGTACTGAAATATACCAGAATAAGGTCGGTGATCCACTGATTAACTTCTACGGTTTCCGCACGGATGGTGTATGGTTATCGCAGGCAGACATTGATGCGGCACGTGCTGGCGGCCTTTATAGTGCACTCAGCAACGTGTTTGTACCTGGCGGACTTAAGCTCATTGACCTCGATGGAAATGATACTCTTGATGCCAATGACCGTGCGATCATTGGATCGCCTTATCCGAAGTTTACATGGGGCATCACCAATACATTTACCTATAAGGCACTTGACCTCAGCTTCACCTTCCAGGGGATCCAAGGTGGTCAATTGGTGAACGGAGATCCAAACTATAATGAGACGAAGAGATATAATAAGAGCTACAATACGAATCGTTGGCTTAGTCCGATGTTTCCCGGAGATGGAAAGACTCCATACTCGACTGTGGGATTCAATTGGATGTTGACGGACTATGTTGTGGAGGATGCTTCTTATTATGCACTACGGGAAGTGATCGTAGGTTATACGCTTCCTAGCAAGGTAGCGAAGGCCATCAGGATGTCATCACTGAGAGTTTATTTCTCCGGCCAGAATCTTTATTTCCATACAGCAAAAGGCTATAGAGGTATAAATCCAGAGGCGCGCTTCACCACGGGCCCATACAACACTCCACTGGTTGACGGTTACCAGAGAGGAAGTTTCCCTATGCCAAAGACATTCTTATTTGGAATAGATGTCAATTTCTAACCTTCAAAAAATAACATTATGAAAAAGCTCAATAGCATACATTATCTCGTACTTATTTTTTGCACAGGTTTGTTCGCATGCAAAAAGACGATCGATCTTTATCCTCAATCTAACCTGAATACGGGTACGTATTACTCCAACCTCGAGGAAATGAAGGCGGGTCTTTCGGGGGTGTACAATGGCTTGCAAAGGTCAATGGCCAATGAATGGCAGTTTACAGAACTGCGAAGTGATAACTCGAAGCAGGGTAGTCCCGGCAGTACGGCGTCCACAAATCGTGACCTGAGTGACCTGGATATGTTTACGCCAAGCACATCGCACCAGGCTCTCTATTCTTACTGGCTGGCTACATACAATAATATCCGCAATGCAAACATCGTCTTGCAGAGACTTGGCGTTTCCTATGATCCTGCCTCAAGCGCAATCGCGTTTGGTAGCATTGATATTCCCATTTCGGAGATAGACAGGAAGCAAGTTGCCGGCGAGGCGTTATTCATCAGAGCGTATCATTACTTCAATCTCGTGCGTTTATTTGGCGGAGTATTCCTTGTTTACGAGCCCATTTCGCCCGCACAGGCCAAAACGATGAGCCGCGCGTCCGTTGCCGATATCTACAAACTCATAGAAGCAGATCTGAAAGCCGCCTCAGGATCGATGAATAATCTCAAGTTCGGCCAGATTCCTGCGGCCGACAAGGGCAGGGCGACCAGCTGGGCAGCGAAAGGACTTCTTGGTAAAGTGTATCTCACCTTGAACCGTAAAGCGGATGCGATCACGCAATTGCAGGATCTGATTACCAACAGCGGGTACTCCCTACAACCCACCTACGCGAGCGTTTTCTCGACGAGTAATGAAGTGAATTCAGAAATTCTTTTTACCGTACGATACAAATCAGGAGGACTGGGTCTTGGTTCTCATTTTGGAAACACGTTTGCACCTCTAGGAAGCGGGTCTGCCATCATCAATGGTGACGGCGATGGACTCAACTATCCAACAAACGATCTCGATACAGCTACAAATGGAGACACAAGGAAGGCCACTTTGATCGGAGTTTATGGTACGGGCACTGCGGCAAAATTATATGTAAAGAAATTTCTTGCACCGGTAACGCTTGTCGATGATGGTGAAAGCGACTGGCCCGTGCTTCGCTATTCGGATATTCTACTGATGATGGCAGAAGCCCAGGGATATTCACAATCGAGTCTCGACCTAATCAATAGCGTACGGGCGAGATCCGGCCTGACTAATCATACGATGTCAACGATTACGAATGTGGCGCAGTTCGAGCAGGCACTTTCGCATGAGCGTAGAATCGAGTTCGCTTTCGAGAATCAGCGTTGGTTCGACCTCATGAGATTCAATACTACATTGACGACAATTACGGCAGTTCAAACGATGAAGGATCATTTCGCGGATGAGTACTTCAATCACTATCGACTCTATGTTGCCCCCGCGCCAACATTGGCAGAGCTCTATACTAATGTTTCAATTAATAATCGTTTGTTGTTGCCTATCCCGCAGCGGGAGATCGACACTAACACACAATTGGTCATTGAGCAAAACGCAGGTTATTGATATCGGGAACGGATTTGTTCGTTAAAATTGATGAAATGAAAAAATGGTTTGTGTTGTTCTCGCTTCTCGCGGCATCAATGTCCTCATTGGCACAGAATGCTGACTCTACATATAAACCCGTGGAATATCCCACTGGCTTCACTTCGCGGATTGATGTAGTCTATACAAAGGTGAATGGATGGGAGGGGAGGTTGGATCTCTATCTACCGCCGGCGAGCAGTAAGCCAACGCCGATTGTTATAAATATTCACGGCGGAGGTTGGAACCATGGCGTGAAGGAATCGCAGACCGGATTCAATACTTTCTTCAAGATGGGCTTCGCGGTGGCAAACATCGAGTACCGTCTGACAGGACAGGCAACGGCTCCTGCCGCAATTGAGGATACGCGGTGTGCGTTGATATACCTGATAAAGCATTCCAGGGAACTAAACATCGATAAAGACAGGATCGTGATCATGGGTGGTAGCAGTGGTGGACATCTGGCCCTGATGGGTGGATTATTAGGAAACGACCACCGGTTTGATGGAAATTGTCCAGGAGTAGAAAATATCAAAGTGGCGGCGATAATAGACAAGTATGGGATTTCCGACGTCTGGGACTGGGGGTATGGTACGAGAATAACTAGTAAGTCGGCCACCAGGTGGTTGGGCGATAGGGCGACGGACAAACCATTTGCGATGTCTGTTTCCCCAATCAATTATGTGACGAAAGATAGCCCACCAACCTTTATCGTTCATGGCGATGCCGATCCCACAGTGCCATATCAGCAATCAGTAGACCTTCATAAGAAATTTGTAGATGCCGGTGTAAAGACGGAGTTCATCACAGTAAAGGGTGGGCTGCATGGTAAGTTCGACAAAGAAAAAAACTCCGAAATTAACAAGGCGATAATAGAGTTTCTACGGAAGGTGAATGTTCTTTAGACGTTTAACGTTTAAGGGTTTAACGTTTAACGTTTAACGTTTAACGTTCTTTAGGGCGAACAGGTTGATTGAGTTGAATGAGTTGAATGGGTTGAATGAGTTGATTGAGTTGATTAAGTGACTCGGCTGCCTTCGAATCAACCCAATCAACTCATTCAACCCATTCAACCCATTCAACCCATTCAACCCATTCAACCCAATCAACTCAATCAACCCATTCAACCCATTCAACCCAATCAACTCAATCAACCTCAATCAACCTCACTTAAACCCGATCACCTCAAAATACGCTTTCTTCGGCTGTAGGTTTTTATCAAACAACAACGGGTAATCCTTCCTGCCGGAAACTGGGAATTGATCGAGCCAGCTTCGGCGGTCGGAGATGTTCCAGAATGTGACGCTTGTAACCGCCTCTTTGTATTTCCGGAACAAACGGAAGCATCGTTTATACATCTCGGTTTGCAGCGATTCCTGCTCGCTCGAAAAAACCGCATTGCTATCCTCAGGTCTTTTCTCTCTTCTGCTATGTTCTTTTCTATAAACGGAAATGTCGAGCTCTGTTACATGGAGGGGAAGGCCAAGACTTGAAAAATCTTTAAGCGTCGCATCCAATTCAGATTCCGATGGTTCATATATCGACCAATGTCCTTGCAGACCTACGCCGTGTATTGGGATGCCGGCTGCCTTTAAGTCTTTAACCAACTTCATGATCTTTTTACGCTTGATGGGATCTATTTCATTATAATCATTATAGAATAATAATGCGGATGGATCTGCTGCATGCGCATATTCGAAGGCACGCGCAACGAATTCTTCGCCACAGATGCGATACCAAGGCGAATCCCGGAAGTATTCACCCGGCGAGTCGGATATTACTTCGTTTACCACATCCCATGCATAGATTGTCCCTTTGTATCTTGTCACTACCTCAGTAATGTGATCTTTCAATCGTTGCAACAGCACCTCCTTTGTCACGGCATTTCCTTCCTTGTCCTTAAACATCCAGGCAGCTGTTTGATTGTGCCAGCAAAGTGTATGTCCACGAAGTTTGAGCCCATGCCGTCGTGCAAATGCGGCGATAGAATCGGCCCCTTCCCAATTGTATAAATTTTCGCCCGGATGAATCGGCCCCATCTTCATCGCATTCTCAGCAGTCATGCTGCTAAATTGCTGGAGGATGAGAGCGGCTTCATCCGTCTTCAATGACTGTGGGGATACGGCCACACCGATAAGGAAGTAATCCTTGTAGTATTCCTTTAGGCCACGTTCATTTTCTTTCACCGCTATATTTCCCTGGTTTGGTGTTGACGAGGTACAAAAAATGAGTCCAGACATTACTACCGTAACGACACCCGCTGAGACTAATCTGTTCATAGCATTATTTTTTTAGTGATCTCTTATCCGATAAATAATTGAAGCAATAGTACTCCGCACAATCCAAGTATGGCAATCAGTGTTTCCATCACTGTCCATGAAAGGAATGTCTGCTTCAACGTTAACTTGAAAAATTCCTTGAACATCCAGAAGCCCGAATCGTTGACATGTGAACCGAATACGCTTCCGGTGCCTACGGCCAATACCATCAATTCGGGTGACACACTTCCGTCCGCGAGAAGTGGCGCGACAATACCCGCGGCCGTCATACCTGCCACGGTAGCGGAGCCAATTGCGACACGCAATAGTGCAGTGACGACCCATGCGAAAATGAGTGGAGGCATATGCCACTTGCTGCTGAAAGAAGCGATATAGGTGCCCGTGCCGCTATCCGTCAATACCTGTTTGAAGACACCGCCGGCGGTGATGATCAACAGGATCATTGCTATACCAGAGACGGCTTCATTCAGCCATTTCATCACAGTATCGATGGAGTGTCCCTGTCTGAGTCCGAAGAACCAGGTGGCGCATAAGACGGCGATGAGCAATGCCATTGTGGAATCCCCGATGAAGGCGATGATCTTGGCCAGTATTGTTTCCTCCGGCATGGTTCTGCTTGCCACTACCGCGAGAGTAATCAGAAGAACGGGTAGAAGCGCAATAAGAAAACTCGCGAACTTAGGTGGAAGTACTTTTGCTGTAGGTTGCTCTGTGGCGGCGAAGAGATTGTTGGCGCCTGACTTTATTCCTTGCAATACACGACCAAGAAGAGGTCCGGCTATGATTGCCACGGGAATTGCAATGATCAATCCATACACGAGTGTCTTTCCCTGGTCGACGTTGAATTCCTTGAACGCACTCATGAGGAACACGGGACCTGGATGGGGTGGAAGGAAACAGTGAGTGGTACTCAGCGATGCTGCCATGGGAATTGCGATGTATAGCAAAGGGAGCCCGGCTTTTCTTGATATCGAGAACACCAGTGGCACAAGGATCATGAATCCCGCATTGTAATATAGCGGAATGCCGATAAGGAACCCCGTCACGAGAATTGCCCATTGTATATGTTTCTCCCCGAACGCATTGATGAGCGTAATGGAAATTTGCTCGGCGGCGCCGCTGATCTCAAGTATTTTCCCAAGAATAGCACCAAGACAAATAATGAGAGCGAGTCCCCCAAGTGTGTTTCCTACACCCGTTTCTACCGACTTCAATACCTCACGCGGCTGCATGCCGAGACAAAAACCTGCAAGTATCGCCACGACCAGCAATGAAAGGAAGGGGCTCACCTTCTTGATCGTAAGAAAGATTTGCAATGCAATGGCGAGTAGTATAATTAAAAAGTTCATTTCGTATTTTTGATGTGATCCACTTTCGCCTTCGTTTCGTTATTTCGCTCGGGAAGAATGAGAAACAGAACAGAAACTGAAACAGGAACAGAAACAGAAACAGGAACAGAGCGAGAGTGAGGGGCTAACTCCATTCGAACACCCACTCACCACTCACCACTCACAGCATTCACCAACTCCCCAATTCCATCAATCGCTATCCTAATCTCATCACCCGCTTGTAGAGTGAAATCATTTCCCGGCACAATACCCGTTCCCGTCATGATCAGGCAGCCACTAGGAAAAGAGCATTCACGAAACACAAATGACACAAGCTCCTCCTGTTGCCGTTTCATTTGCTTCAATTGTACGACGCCTTCAAATTCTGATTTTCCCGTACGAATAATTCGCAGATGAATATTCGTTTCTGGAGAAAGAGGCTTATCCGTAATCAATATACATGGACCCAGCGCTGCGCAACCATCATAGGTCTTCGCTTGCGGAAGGTACAATGGGTTTTCTCCCTCGATACTTCGACTACTCATATCGTTTCCGATCGTATAGCCGATGATCTTTCCGGAGGAGGTGACCACGAGCGTGAGCTCCGGCTCGGGTACGTCCCACTGTGAATCCTTACGTATCCTGACGTTTCCACCAGTACCAACGATTCTATGAGCCGTGGCCTTAAAGAAGACTTCCGGGCGTTCCGCTTCATACACCTTAGCATAAAAATCCGAAGCTCCCGATGTCTTCGATTCTTCCTGCCGACCGATCTTACTCCGCAAGTAAGTCACGCCACACGCCCATAATTCCTGGCTACGGATGGGAGCTACTATATTTATGGGCTGACCCGTTTCAGATGCATGGGATTTTATAAGCACTTTCAATTTTTCATAAATAGCATCATCATTGATGAAGATATCCCAGTTCTTTTCTGCAGGAGAATAGAATCTGTTGGCTGATTCGACTACAATACCTTCCGACGTTTTATAAACTTTCATTATCTTTTTTTAAAATGAAACCAAACGGTACAGCGATTAATCGCTCTCTGAGACCCTGCTTTTACTAATCTTATTCATTTTCTCATTTTTAATCTAAGCACATACATGTCGTTAGTTACAAACAAGGTCTTCTCATCTCCCGACAGCGCACAATTTGATGCAGCGTCAGGTAGTCTGTATTTCCCAAGAAGTTTACCTGAGGAATTGAATATCCATATGCCCCCCGGTCCCGTAGCAAATACGTTTCCCTGGCGGTCGACTTTGAGACCATCGTTTCCTCCTTTGAGCGAACGGTCGTAACCTGCCGCACTGTGGAATATCCTCGCATTTGATACTTCATCACCCGGTCCGATGTCAAAGGCATACCAGTTTGGCCTCGCTCCATCAGAGTTGGCAACAAGTAGTGTCCTTTCTCCTGGAAGGAAAGCGATGCCGTTTGGTCTCGTCAATGTGTCTGTAATGAGAACAACCTCACCGTTCGTCTTTACTTTATATACTCCCTGGAACGGTATCTCTTTATTGGGATCCTTCATATTCTTCTCAAGACCATAGGGCGGATCGGTGAAGAATAGTTCACCCGCTCTATTGTAGACGCCATCATTGGGACTGTTTAACTTTTTGCCTTGGTACATGTTGGCAATGGTAATAAACTTCGGAGAGGGTATGTCAATGGGTGCATCCATTCGCGCCATCTGGCGATTGCCGTGCTGACAAAGAACCAGGTGGTTATCGTTATCTAGCAACAGGCCGTTGGATCCCGTCTCTCCTCCTCTTTTAACGCTGCCCGTGTAACCGGAAGGAGTCAGGTATACCTCCTTTCCTTTTTCTTCAGTCCATTTAAATACTGTGTCTCGCGGCACATCCGAATAAAGAAGCATTCGGTGGCCTTCAATCCACAGCGGGCCCTCACTCCACTCATGACCTTCGCAAATTATCTCCGCTTTCGCGCCGGGTGCTATGATGTTGTCGAACGCAGGGTCTATCCGCTCCAGGAAGCCGATAGTCCTGAACTCGACGGGTGTAGTGGTTGTCACGCGAGTATTGCTGCATCGCAGAGTAGATACTACAAACAGAACAAGAAGGGTTGTTTTCATTATTACATATTGTGTCGAAAGATAAATTAGATATTTAATCAATGAAGGTCCCTCGTCACCGTCGAACCTGATCCCCCTCGAAGGACGTCGAGGTCCGCCCCCAGATGTGCCTGTTGCACGTGATCAATATAAAATTTCACATAGCCGCGTCCAGCCACTGGAGCAGGAGCTGTCCATTCCTTCCGTCTCTTCTCAAGTTCGGTTTCGCTGACAATCAATTGGAGTTTCCTTTTCTCTACATCAAGTTCGATCATATCTCCGTCTTTGACGAGGGCGAGCACTCCTCCAATAGAAGACTCGGGTGATACGTGCAAAATGACCGTACCTGCTGCCGTTCCACTCATACGCCCATCTGATATTCTAACCATGTCTCGAATTCCGCGCTTCAATAGTTTGTCCGGTAAGTCCACGTTCCCAACTTCAGGCATGCCCGGATAGCCTACAGGTCCCACACCTTTCAGCACAATCACGCAATTCTCATCGATGTCTAATGCAGGATCATCAATACGATGGTGATAGTCTTCCATAGTCTCGAACACTACAGCACGGCCGGTATGTTTCATCAATTTGGCAGTAGCCGCCGAAGGTTTGATGATCGCACCATCTTCGCAGAGATTGCCTTTGAGTACGGCGATCCCGGCCCGATCCTGTAGGGGTTGCGCAATAGGCGCTATCACATCAGTATTGTAGCAGACAGGCGAATTATTATTCTCACCGATGGTGCGACCATTCACCGTCATTGTATTGTTGTGGAGATGATCTTTTAATTGGTGGATCACCACTGGTAGACCGCCGGCATAGTAAAAATCCTCCATCAGGTATTTGCCGGAAGGCTTCAGGTTAACTAGAAGTGGAATCCTGCTTCCTATCTGGTCGAACTCTTGGAGATCCAGACTAATGCCCAGTCTGCCTGCTATTGCGAGAAGGTGAATGACGAAGTTGGTGGAGCCACCTACAGCGGCATTCACTATGATAGCATTTTCGAATGCTTGCTTGGTTAGAATTGTAGAAATTCTCAGGTCTTCCTTCACCATATCGACTATTCTTCTTCCCGATAGCTGCGCCATCAATTTCTTTCTCGCATCGACCGCGGGGATAGCAGCCGCACCCGGGAGCGTCAATCCAAGTGCTTCCGACATGCAGGCCATGGTTGATGCCGTACCCATCGTCATGCAGTGGCCCTGACTTCGGGCAACACCGATCTCGACTTCGTGAATATCGTCTTCGGTATACTGTTCAATGGATTGTTTTTCCTTGATCAACCAATTGAATGAACCCGAACCAATGCATTCACCCCTGAACCTTCCATTCAACATAGGTCCACCGGGTACTACTATGGTGGGCAGGTCAACACTGCACGCACCCATGATAGTAGATGGAGTCGTTTTATCGCAACCAGTCAACAACACAACCCCATCGAGAGGATTGGCCCTGATCGTTTCCTCCACATCCATGCTGGCGAGATTGCGAAACAGCATTGTGGTAGGGCGCATTAATGTTTCACCAAGAGAGGTTACTGGAAATTCCAGGGGAAACCCACCAGCTTCTACTACTCCTCGTTTAACGATTTCCGCGAAATCTCGTAGATGACCATTACAAGGTGTGAGTTCACTCCAAGTATTGCAGATGCCAATCACAGGCTTGCCCTGGAAATAATCGTCGGGGTACCCCTGGTTGCGCAACCATGAGCGGTGAACAAATCCCATTTTGTCGGATTTGCCAAACCAGTCTGAGCTTCTTAGTTTCTTCTCCATGGGGTGTTTCTTTCCTGTTCCTGTTCCTGTTTCTGTTTTCTGTTCCTGTTTCTGTTCCTGTTCCTGTTCCTGTTTCTTCTCTTTCTGTTCCTCGAAGCAGGAACAGAAACAGGAACAGAGCGAGAAACAGGGCCTAAGGACGTAGAGCTGATTACTGACCACTATTACTCACAAACCCCACCCATCTACTATCCGGCGACCACGATGGCACATTGATACTACCCTGCCCGCCATATACATACCCAATCGTACGAGGCACGCCTCCAGCCGACGGCATCAATTTTATATATACTTTTTTGTAAAACGGATGATCAGAGGGGTTAATATCCTTCGGAAAAGAAAGATATACGATCCATTTATTGTCGGGTGAAATATGAGGGAACCAGTCATTGTATTCATCAAATGTCACCTGCTCCTGTTGGCTGCCATCAGGCTTCATTCTCCAAATCTTCATTGTTCCTGTGCGGACGGAGTTAAAATAAATGTAACGTCCATCAGGTGTGTATTCCGGACCGTCGTCGAGGCTCGGCGTATTCGTGAGAGCGATCTCTTTCTTTGTCGCGATATCGATAGTGTAAATGTCATACCTATTGTTGCGATGACCCGTAAAAATGAGTTTTCGTCCATCCGGCGACCACCCATGTAGATAAGAATGTCCGGAATCAACAGACGTTATTTGAATTGGTTTATCGCTCCCCGTTATGGGCAAGACAAACAAAGTAGATACACGCTTTTCTCCCACGTGATTACTTATAGCGATGCGTTTGCCATCGAATGACAAGACATGGTCATTGTTGTTTTGCTTGGCAAAGCCAGTGTTTAGCTGGGAAATTTTACCATCGGAAAGCTGATATGTATATAAAAGTCCCTCCGAATTATAGATAAGGTGCTTGCCATCATTCGTCCAATTAGGCGCCTGAAGTGAGTTGGGAGCCGTATGCAGTATTTTCCTTCGACCGCTGAATACATCCATAATTTCTAAATGGCTGCCGATATAGTCTCGGTATGGTACGAATGTCGCGGGGGCGGGAATGATAACACGGACATTGCTGAACACGGCGTTCTCGACTATCGTTTCATCATGGGAACAAATGAACAGGCCTGCAAATATTTCATCTGGGAGTGATAAGTCTTTGGTTACCGATTTATAGTTTTCGCCGAACACCGCCGCAGAGAAAGTGAATGTATTCCCCGTTCGCTGCAGTTCTATATCAGTTGGATGGTAAGACGACACTGCTACCTGCTCGGTTTGTGCGCCATCGGAGGTCCTGAATTGTAGTGAGCTTAGTTCGTCACCATGGACGCAGGCATCCGCGTACCTTGAATCGGGGGTGAGTTTCTCACGCGCCATGATACCGATCTTCCTATGATCATGTCTACCATTACCAACAAAACGGATTGTCGCAGAGATGATGAAGTCACCCTTTATTTTTTTCCATAGGAAATGAAACTGGTCCGTGGACCCCCACATATTTACTCCGGCCCCCTGTAATGTGTATTCCTGGGTAAGTTTATTGTAGGACGAAGACCCTGGCAGCGCGGGTTGACCTACGTCGCCGTGACCTTCAAACATACCAAATTGGGGGCTCTGGCCAATGCAAATCGACTGCACATTAATCATAATGATCAGAGTTGCTGTGACTAGTTTTACATTCATGACTAATTTATTATCAGAAGAAGATTAGTTTTTCCATTGGAATGCGAAGTATTCACACAACTCCTTTCCTGTATTTTTCAACGCGTGCGATACACCTGACGAAAGAAATACGAGATCACCGGGAACCATTTTATATAATTGACCCGCTATATACATTTCGACATTTCCCTGTAGCAGTATTACCAGTTCCTCTTCTTTATGCGTATGGGGAGCGTGACTGTCGAGACCTGGTCGCAGGGCGGTGGTATGCATTTCAAACTTGGCTAGCTGAGACGTGGGACGGTTGAAGAATTCCCTACGGCCACCTTTTTCGGTTAACTTATATGTAAGGTCGTTCCAGTCCAGGAAAAATGATCCGCCGTTTTGCGACGCCCGGTTCATGTCTGAAGGCAATTTTGATTTATACCTTAGTATATAATATGAGGCGAGCGAATTTCCCGAATTTTCAATTCCGTGTTCGTCACCCGGCATCGCGAACGCCACACTTCCCGGACCGAGAGTCCTGGTTACCCCTTTTATCGTGATCCTTACTTCGCCTTCCTTGACAATGATAAGTTCTTCCATGTCATCATGCACGTGCGGCGCATGTGAGGCCTTCCCAGGTTGAACGGTGGAGGCGTGAACAATGAAACGTTCCAGCGATGTGGTACCGCCATCCATGATTTGCCGTCTTACACGGGTTTCTTCATTGCTGGTAATGATACTATCCCATATAAAAACTTTAGATGGCAATGAGTCATTTCGCTGTGCCAAGACGACGAAACTGTTACAAAGTAGAAGATATGTCAGAAGTGATTTCATATGCATTCATTTTTC
>JACMKU010000112.1 GCA_014379965.1 Chitinophagaceae bacterium | reverse complement strand
TGTCCTTGGCGCGGGTGACCTGTCATTTGCACAAACAGCTCATAACTCCTGGAAAGAGTCGGCACCCGGTGGGGGCCACTACCGCACGCTGTCGCTACTGAGCCCAAAACCAGATCCCAGTCGTGCGTGGATGGACACGATCATCTATCCACCCAGGGAGAACACCACCGGAATTCTTGCAGCTACCAAATTGCGTACGATCTATTTAATCGAGGACGTGCCATCCTTGTTAACACTGACTCCGCCACCTGCTAATAGTTCGATACAAACTCGCGCAGAACTCGACTACATGCTCGACCTACAGGCGAAAAGAACGCCTGTAGAAGTGGATAAGTATAAGAGACTGGCGAGCATCTTTCACAGTCCTAACAACTTCAATCCCTATGATCCCGACTACGATCGAAATTTCTCAAGTCTCTTTCATGTAGGTAGCCCGCTCGGTAAGTGGTATACCTATAAAAACCTGCCGGTTACAGCTCAATTTCTTTCAGATGTTTATAGAGACGCTACTTATTATTTCTTTAAGTTAAAGCTAGCGATCAATCGGCCCAGGCCGTATATGCTGGAACCGGGATTGAAGAATCTCGAGAGGCCGCCACATCCTTCTTATCCCAGTGGCCATTCGGCGGCTTCCTATATCAATGCATACGTGATGAGTGAGATTGTACCGGAACTAGCGACTGAATTCCTGAAGATGGCGGCGGAGATGGCATACTCGCGGGAAGTGATTGGTGTACATTATCCAAGTGACTCGGAAGTATCAAGGTTATGGGCTAGACAATTTGTCAACGAATTATTTAAGAAAGATAAGTTCCGCCAGGATTTCGAGCAAGCTAAGAAAGAGGTGCTCGCTAAGCAGAAGTCAGGTTCGTCAAAGAAGGAGGCGAGCTGTTCATCCGAAGATTCCTGTGGTGGTTGCGGTGGGTGTTCGTCTTCTGATAGCTGTTGCGGAAACTAGGCATAGTGAATGGTGAGTGGTGAATGGTGAGTGGTGAATTGTGAATGGTGAATAGTGAGTGGCTCTTGATTCTCGCACAAACTATAAGTTTCGAAGGTGAATAGAGATTATGCCCGTCGGAATCCACTCACTATTCACTATTCACTATTCACCACTCACCATTCACTATTATGGACATACGGCCTCTTCAACCACCCGACTACTCCCGTGTACAAGTCATCTATCAGGCGGGTATCGATACGGAACAAGCGACATTCGAGACGAAGGCGCCAGAATGGACGGATTGGGATAGGAAATTTCTTCCTTCATTTCGAATGGTAGCAGTAGAAGAACAGGAGGTCATTGGCTGGGTTGCTCTATCTTCTGTGTCCGACCGTTGTATTTACGCAGGAGTTTGCGAGGTAAGTTGTTATATCGATCCGGCTCATCGGGGCAAACGCATCGGTTCACGTTTATTGCAGGATATGGTGTTGCTGAGTGAATCGAAGTCAATCTGGACGCTCCAGGCCGGAATATTTCCACAGAATGTGGCGAGCCTTAGCCTGCACCGGTCGGCAGGTTTCCGTGAAGTAGGGTACAGGGAAAAGATTGGAAAACTAAATGGGAAATGGAAAGATGTAGTCTTGCTTGAGCGAAGGAGTAGCCTGCTATTTTAGGAGTTGCGCTGTGAGGAGCACCAAGCAACCCCCGATCGAGTCCGGGGCAGGCCAAGCAACCTAGAAACCGAGCAACCCCGGATCAAGTCCGGGGCAGGCCAAGCACCGAGCAACCAACTTATACCTCTGCAACCCTGAACGGCTTCACCTCAATGCGCTGCCACACGTCCCCTGTGATATAAGGTTCGTTCTTCATCCAGTGCAGCAGGTCGTCTTCGGTTTCAAACTGTACCACCATCATCGATCCTATCATCAGGCCTCCATCGTCCAGGATCGCGCCTCCCATCACAAACCTGTCATGCATCTTTAGTTCCTTTGCCATCTCGAAATGCGAAGGTCTAACGGCCATTCTGCGGTTGAGCGCTTCCTCGTCGTCTCCATCATAGGCGAGAATAAGGTATTGGAGCATTGGTGTGGGTTTAGGGTAAATCTATTAAAAAAAACCGGGGCCATCTCCGGATCAAGTCCGGTGGGTCAAGTCCAGCAATCGAGTCCGCGGGCAGTCACCCGATTTTATTCAAAAAATTGACCGATCAAAACTGTTTGGTCAGCCCAAGCGAGGTAGAAAGATTTGATCCTACTAAGAAAATAGAGGTACTTTGTTTTCAGGGACATCCATTCCCGGCCCATGATTTGATGTTAATACTCTCAATCAACACCCTGTAGAAGACCAAAAGCCAATTTCCCATGAGCCGCACGTACGCTTATGGTCAGATTTCTACTTATAACTATTTTACTGTCTCCTATATTGGGTTCAGGCCAGAAACATGGCCTGTCAGTTGATGATTTGCTTACACTTTCCTCGCTTTCCCCCAAGAGTTACGATAACTATTTAGAGAAGAAAGGCTTCATAGCCGGATCACGTGGCATCCGCGAAAACATGGATGTGACCACGTTCTTTGAGAAAAAAACGCCCACAACCGATTCCGGAGTCATCCCCATAAGCCGCACCATCGATATGTTTAAGAAAGATGGGGCGTTCTGTTTCATCCTTCAGACTTCTTGTAAAGAAGAGTTCCAGCAGGGTCGTAACGCATTGAAGAGGGCAGGTTTTTTCTACGATAATAAAAAAGATACCAGCCGGAAGGAAGCACTGATGTTTCAAAAAGGCGCCGTGACAGTTGTGTCGAGCGAACAGGAAAACCAGGAGGGGAAGACCTATAAATTCCTCCTCGAAAAGAAAGAAATGCCCGATCCTGGGGAGATTCAGTATGGTGAAGACCTATTGAAATTCGATTCCCACGAGCACCTTGCGAGTTTCTTCGGCGCAAAGAACGTGAGAAAGGATACGTACTTTTTTTCAGAAAAGGAGTCAAGCAAGTGCTCAATCCTGTTTCCCAACAGTAGCCGCCAGGTCGTTTTTATCTGGGATGATCAGGACAACCTGTTTAAAGTCTCCTTCATCATCATAGGCGGTGTATTATCTGCAACAAGCACGGTGCAATACAGTGGCAATTTCATCAACAACATTTGGATGCTGAGGAGCGGGATCTATTCGGGGATGAGGATAAAAGATTTGCTCAAGCTGAATCAAAATGACTTCACTTTTTACGGAAAGGGTTCCGAATATTCCATGATGATAGTCCCCGAGAAAACCAGGTATATCGATTTCACGAAGATTGGGGTAATGATGGATTGTTTCGATTGCGGTACTTCAGACCTATTGAAAGCGCCGAAGGTAAGTGCGCTGGATGCAGCGGATAGCAATCTTGCACTTTATGTTTCCTGCATCATGATCTCACCTTGAGTTGTCAGCAGAGAATTGGCCGCAGATCTTCATGATAATTATGATAAGTGAGATTTACATTCTTTCTTCGAATCTTTCCCAACCGATTCCAAAATTTAAGGAGAATAAGTTCAAGTGGAGAATTGCCGCAAATCTTATGTGAGTAATGATAAAATCTGTATTTATCATAACAATCATGAAAATCTGCGGGCTATTATCTAAAACCTAATTTAGATAGAACTGCCTTTGAATTGAACGGCCACAGTGTTTGTTCGTTATCCTCATCTTCTTCCTTATTGATCAGATGGAATATACTTCTCTTTTTAGTCGACTTAGTAGTAGAGTCGAAATTGAGATAACCTCTCAGCTTCTTTATTGCCTGGCTACGTTTAGTTGTTTTGTTTGCCATGTGATTTTGTTTCCCGGTACCGTGAAAAAAATATGCCGGAAAAACAGGGCCAATTTGCCAGGGTCTGCACACGCCGAATATGGCGCAATTAACGCACCTATATGTCTAATATTTTCCACGCTTTACAAGATTTCCCTCCAGAATCGGTAAATCGAACACAAAATGCAGATGATTGTGTTAATAACTATGGAGAACTCGAGTCAATAGGCAATACTCAATAGGCAAGGCGCAACGATCAATGGGGCAACAATCCTCCAACATGAACCTGGCTATTGATCTCCTCCAGCATCAAGTATCTAGCATCCAGCATCCAGTCTCCCGCCTCTCCCGTCTCCCGTCTCCCGCCTACCGCCTCATATCACGCCTCCGCCTCCATATAACTCTCCGTCGGTTCACAGGTGCAAATCAAATTACGATCGCCGTGGGTATTGTTGACTCTAGCCACAGAAGGCCAGAATTTGTTGAGGGTGACATAATATAAGGGGAAGGCCGCCTGCTGCCTTGAATAAGCATGTTTCCATTCATCGGCGGTAACGACGAACTGGGTATGTGGCGCATTCTTTAGAGGATTGTCTTTCTTATCCGACCCGCCATCTTCAACAGCCTTGATTTCCTCCCGGATGCTTAACATCGCATCGCAGAAGCGATCCAGTTCTGCCTTGTCCTCGCTCTCGGTGGGCTCGATCATTATCGTACCTGGAACGGGAAAGCTCATCGTTGGTGCGTGAAATCCGTAATCGATCAGGCGCTTCGCCACGTCTTCGGCCTCTATCTCTGCGGTCTTCTTAAAAGGTCGCAGGTCGACAATGAATTCATGGGCACACTGGCCGTTGTGGTTTGTATACAGAATTTCGTACTTACCCTGGAGTCTCGCACGCATGTAATTGGCGTTGAGAATAGCATACTCCGTAGCCTTTCTCACACCTACCTGCCCCAACATCCTGATGTAGCCATAAGAGATCAAAAGGATCGATGCAGATCCGTAGGGAGCTGCGCTCACGGCACCGATTGACAAATCATCTTTGATCGTCACGTGACCTGGCAGATATTGGGCAAGATGCTTCTTCACGCAAATGGGACCCATACCTGGGCCGCCGCCGCCATGTGGAATGGCGAATGTCTTATGAAGATTCAGATGACATACATCTGCACCAATGAGACCCGGAGCCGTGAGACCCACCTGGGCGTTCATGTTGGCCCCGTCCATATACACCTGTCCACCATGCTGGTGGATGATGGCCGTAATATCCTTTATAGTCTCTTCATAAACTCCGTAGGTACTAGGGTAGGTGATCATGATGCCAGAGAGGTTGGCGGCATGCTGCGTAGCCTTTGCCTTTAGATCATCCATATCCACATATCCGTTTTCCAATGCTTTCACCACAACGACTTTCATTCCCGCCATCACCGCAGATGCTGGGTTGGTACCGTGCGCAGAGATAGGAATAAGCATCACGTTGCGGTGATGATCGCCCCTGCTCTCGTGGTAAGCCTTAATGGTGAGGAGTCCCGCATACTCGCCTTGTGCTCCGCTATTTGGCTGCAGGCTGCACGCATCGAATGCAGTAATCTCGCAGAGGTAGCGGCTCAGTTCTTTTACAATATATTGATAACCCTCCGCCTGTTCAGTCGGGACAAATGGATGTATGCTGCTCCAGTGCTGCCATGAAAGTGGAATCATTTCGGAAGCCGCGTTCAACTTCATGGTGCAGCTTCCAAGAGAGATCATCGACGTGTTGAGCGAAAGGTCTTTATTCTCCAATGATTTGATATACCTCATCATCTGGCTCTCGCTTCTATGAATATTAAATACGGGATGAGTAAGGAATGCGGAATTGCGCGTGAGAGATCCGGGGATACGGTACAATTCTTCTTCCTGGTTGATATCGAATGCAACGGGTGACTCATCATTCTCGAAGCAATTGATGAGATCATACAGATCATCTATAGCTGTCGTCTCATCCAGTGAAATCCCGATGAGGCCGTCTCCTGCATGACGAAGGTTTATTGACTGGCGTATTGCCTTAGCATGTATCGATGCAGCATTATCTGTCCTCACGGTGATAGTATCGAAGAAATTCTCTGCCACGAGTTCGAAGCCACGCGCCTCAATTGCTTCCGCCACTGTCTGTGTCAACAAGGCTGTTCGCCTGGCAATGGTCTTCAGTCCTTCCGCGCCGTGGAATACTGCATACATCGCGGCCATGTTCGCCAGCAATGCCTGCGCTGTACAAATATTCGAAGTAGCTTTCTCGCGTTTGATATGTTGTTCACGTGTCTGCAAGGCCATGCGCAATGCCCTGTTGTTCTGTGCATCGATGCTTACGCCAATGATTCGGCCGGGAATGCTACGCTTGAAGTCATCCTTTGCCGAAAAGAACGCGGCATGTGGTCCGCCGTAGCCAAGTGGCACACCAAAACGCTGCGCTGAGCCGACAGCTACGTCTGCCCCAAGTTCACCAGGAGGCGTGAGAAGAGTAAGTGCTAAAAGGTCAGTTGCCATCGCCACATAACCACCCGACTCGTGTACCTGTCCGATGAAACTCCTGTAATCCTCGACGGATCCTTTGTCGTTAGGGTACTGGATCATTGCACCGAAATAGGATCCATCGATCTTGGCAGTCTGATAGTCACCTATCACGACTTCGATACCGATAGGTGCTGCGCGGGTAACGATTACATCTTTTGTTTGGGGAAAAATTTCGTTGTCGACGAAGAATTTTGGTCTGTCGATATGATCATGTTTATTAAGTAGGTTAAAAAACATGGTCATTGCCTCAGCCGCCGCTGTCGCTTCGTCAAGAAGAGATGCATTCGCTATTGGAAGCCCTGTCAGGTCGCTTACCATTGTCTGAAAGTTCAAGAGGCTCTCAAGTCTCCCTTGTGAGATCTCCGCCTGGTAAGGTGTGTACTGGGTATACCATCCTGGGTTTTCGAACACATTACGAAGGATCACGGAGGGGACGATTGTATCATAGTAGCCCTGGCCGATGTAGGTTTTAAAGACTTTATTTTTTAAGGAAACTTCCTTGATGTGCTGCAGGTATTCGTGCTCGCTCATGGAAGCTGGAATATTAAGCGAATGGTCCATCCTTATGGACGGAGGCACGGTCTTGTCGATGAGGGTATCCAGGTCGGATTCACCGATGGTTTTCAGCATGTGGCGGGTATCATGTTCACTGGGTCCGATGTGGCGAGGTAGAAACTCACTGGCCTGTTGTTCGAAAAGATTCATGGGAAGATTATAGTTTGATATTTAGGTTGTTATAGCTCCTGGCAGGGGCACATGTTGCGTGAGACACCTCGTCGGGAGTGATGGTTTTGCTTGCTTGAGCGCTGCAAAGTTAAGCCCTGAAGTCCAGAAATAAAGTGGATTATTTACCATAGAAAAGAAGAGTTACGGACTTACCTGGAAAGAGGGTTTTTGAACCACAAGGTGCCTATGTGATTCAAAATTGGTTCTGCTAGCTAGATAGTCTCCGAATCTTTCAGCTCCAAATAGGTTGCCGCCGACGCTCCCGAACATTGTAGTAATTTGCGCCTTAATGACCAAGGATCTCCTCCACAACTGGGAAAAACACTCGCGTGAAAGACAGAAACTCTACAAGCAATACCTTCAGAAAGCGGACAAGAATACCGTACTGAGGCAATTACCGCAGCTACACGAGGAAGCATTCGCAAAGGTTGATTGTCTGAAATGTGCAAACTGCTGTAAGAATTATTCTCCACGATTCAAGACTCCCGATGTCAAACGTATTGCGAAGCATCTTCGGATGAAAGAAAGTGTTTTCATAGATACCTATCTCAAAGTGGACGAAGAAGGCGACTTCGTTGTGAAGTCAACACCTTGTCCTTTCCTTGGCTCCGATAACTATTGCAGCATCTATGACCAGCGTCCGTCCGACTGTCATCGCTTCCCCTACACAGATGAAGATGTATTCCTCAAACGTCCAGCGCTTACGCTAAAGAACACGAGTTTTTGCCCGATTTCGTATTATGTCATTGAGAGACTGATTGCGGAGGAGAAGCGGTGAGACCGTTTAACGTTTAACGTTTAAGGGTTTAACGTTCTAAATTGAAATGACGGCACAGTAGCGAACTTTCGTTTGAACAGCACTTCCAAGATGATGATAGTCTCCAATCGAAACTTGTAACTGATTCAGTCCTGCAACTACCGCATTCAGAACGTTAAACCCTTAAACGTTAAACGCTAGTAAATCCAAGCACATCCTTCATCGTAAACACCCCCTGACGCTCGTGGACATATTCAGCTCCCAACACTGCACCTGCCGCAAAGCCCACACGGTTATGAGCCGTATGCGTGATCTCAATGTCGTCAATGTCCGATGAATACTTAATTGTATGTGTGCCGGGTGCGGGATCAATACGCTTGCTGACGATGGATAGTTCAGTGGGGTCTTCGCTCTTCTTATTTACCCATCCCTCCTTGCCCGGATAGCTCTCGAGTATCTGCTCGGCTAGAGTGATAGCGGTGCCGCTTGGTGCATCTTTCTTTTGTGTATGATGTATCTCCTCGATACTTACGGTGTAATCGTTGTGTGTTGCCATCATCGACGCCAACTTCTTATTGACCTCGAAGAATATGTTTACGCCAATGCTGAAGTTGCTCGCATAAAGAAAACTACCTTTCTTCTCCTCGCAAAGCTTGTTTACTTCGTCTACATTTTCTAACCAACCCGTGGAACCGCAAACTACAGGTATTCCCCACCCGATCAATTTACTTACATTGTCGTATGCGCTATGTGGACCTGTGAATTCTATAGCTACGTCCGCCTTCGATACATTCGATTCCGTAAAATCGCCCAGGTTATTCTCATCGATCTTCAACACTATCTCGTGTCCACGCTTCACCGCTACCTCTTCAATGGCCTTCCCCATTTTTCCATAACCGATCAAAGCGATGCGCATGCTGTTTTTTTTGGCAAATGTAACGAGCCAATAGGCAATAACCAATAGGCAATAGGCAATAGGCAATAGGCAATAGGCAATTGGCAATAAGCAAGTTCAATAATTAAATGCATATTCGAACTAAACTTGCCTATTGGCTATTGCTTATCGCCTATTGATATTCTTTCCCACATTCAACACAAGACTCAATCCATTAGTTCCCGCCATCTTGCTGCGGCCGGGTTTCAACTGGAGACTAAGATCAGGACTTACATCAAACGCTTTCAGGTGAGCGTCGACAGCTGCGTCTACTACATTAAGTCCCCAGAGGATGATGAAAAACAAAACGGAGTAGTCGATATCGCGACGATATTGATCACGATAATAGCGCAACGTCTCCGTACCATAGCGCTGCAATTGAGGTTTTATCTTTAAGAGTTCAGCAGAATCCGCTGGAGTCGCTCCCGGCAATGATGCATTGTACTTTGCCTTGTAGGCAAAGCGGGTATCGCGATAGTTGGTGAAATTATAGACGAAAATACCTGCGGATGTGCCCAACGCCCCATACACAATTGGCAACTTCCAGTATTTCTTGTTGTAGATCTGTCCGAGACCCGGCAGGATCGCTGAACGAAGCGCGGCCTTCCCGGGGTTATAGACTCTCACCTTTTTCCCAGGAACGGCTTTCGAAGAATCCGTCTCCACTGTAGTCGTCGTAGTACTATCTATCCTAAGCAATTCTTCTTTTTCCTGGGAAAATACAGAACCCGCCGCCAGGATTATAATGGCAATAACGATCGAGCCCACTTTGTAAAATCGTGTAGAAGATTTGATCATTTTATAATTGCTCCGGTGGAAAGGCAGGCGGTCAGTCGTTCTTTACAATTTGCCCAAGAATCTTATTCAATTCTTCCTGGGAATAATATTCGATAATGATCTGTCCGCTTCCGTTGTTACTGTTCTTCAACTTTACCCGGGTGCTGAAGTGCGAAGCTAAGTTATCTTCTATTTTCTGGTAGATAGGAGACAGGGAGCTTTTTGAAGTTTTTTTAACAGCACCACTCTGCTTATACAAATTCCTCACCAGGGCCTCGGTCTGTCTTACAGACAGTCCCTTCTCCCTGATCTGTTTGAAAATATATAATTGCTTATCGACAGTATCTACATTGATCAATGCCCTTGCATGCCCCATGCTCAACTCACCGTTACGAACCGCTAACTGTATGTCTGGAGGAAGCTTCAGCAAGCGTATGAAGTTGGCTACAGTGCTCCTGTCCTTACCCATTCTCTCCGCCACCTGCTCCTGTGTATATTCCAGCTCTTCCATCATGCGCTTATAACTCAGCGATACTTCCATCGCGTTGAGGTCCTCACGTTGCAGGTTCTCCAGTAGTGCGAGTTCGAGTAGCTGCGCATCATTCGCCTGACGCACATAGGCCGGTATATCCTTCAGCCCCGCCATCTTCGTCGCCCGCCATCTTCTTTCACCCGATATCAATCGATACTTTCCCGATGGAAGCCGTGAGACGGTTACCGGCTGGATGATATCGTGTAGTTTAATCGAGTCCGCCAGTTCCTTTAATGATTGTTCATCGAAGTCCCTTCGCGGTTGCTTGGGATTCGTTTCGATCTCATCGACCGCAATTCGATTTGTACCCGTCGCATTCTCTACAACCGCCGTCTTTAGGGTGCCTGAACTCGTCTTCAGATCCGTATCTATACTTTGCAAGAGAGAACGGATTCCTTTTCCAAGTGCTTCTTTATTTTGTTTGGGGGCAGACATGTGTTATTTGAAGTTACCGAGTGGTCGAGGTATATTATTAGTTACGGGTTAGGAGTTAAGAGTTACGGGTATTCTAAGGCGTAGTGCGCTTACGAACTTGAGGCCCCACTAGCCACTAGCTTCTAGTTCATAGTTCGAGGATCCGCTCCTCCTGTTTAATCTTCGTCATATCATTCTTTTGAAGAATCTCCTTTGCGAGGTTGAGGTAGTTCATCGATCCTTTGCTGTTTGCATCATAGAGGATCACCGGCTTTCCCACACTCGGCGCTTCGGCCAGGCGAGCATTCCGGTGGACGATCGTACTAAACACCATATCCTCGAAATGTCTGCGCACTTCACTTACAACCTGGTTACATAGGCGCAGTCTTCCATCATACATCGTCATCAGGATCCCTTCTATCTTCAGGTCGGTATTAAGCCTGCTCTGTACGATTTTGATGGTGTTTAATAATTTCCCAAGGCCCTCGAGAGCAAAGAATTCGCATTGCACAGGCACTGCTACAGAATCGGCAGCAGTGAGGGCGTTTACAGTGATCAGTCCTAACGAAGGAGAGCAATCTATGATGATGAAATCATATTCGTCGCGAATCGGATCGAGAAGGTTCTTTAGCACCATCTCACGGCTTGGATAATTGATCATTTCAATCTCCGCACCCACCAAATCAATGTGCGAGGGAAGCAGGTCAAGATAAGGGATCTCCGTCTTGAGGATCACATCTTTTGCCTTTGCCTCATTCACCATACAATCATAAAGGCTCTGGGTGATATTATGCAGATCAAACCCAACACCCGTTGTACTATTGGCCTGGGGGTCACCATCTACCAGCAGCGTCTTAAACTCCAGCACCGCCAAACTAGCCGCCAGGTTAATTGCGGTCGTCGTTTTTCCCACGCCTCCTTTTTGATTCGCCACCCCGATGATTCTTGCCATTCAGTATTCTTTTAATATTATCTGTTGTTGCTCGTAAAATTGTCTACAGTATTGAAGACGGCAAAATTTAGTTTTGCCCATTTTACAGCCATCTGGCAAAAATAAGCCTTCGGTAAAAGACTCTTTGTAACCGCTTGATCTTTAATTTTGAATACTAATTATGCGCAACTCCCCTTTCTGGTGGGTATTGATCGGTTTCATGGTGATCCTGGACTATTACGTCTTCCAGGCTGTGAAGGTGGTATCATTCTCCGCTAGTCCTAAAACAAAGACCATCATTTTCGCAGCGTATTGGGCAATTTCAATACTAGCACTACTTGGTTTACTCATATTGCCCTACCTCCAGTTCCAACATCAATCCCGAATTGTTCGAACTACCATATTCGCGGTGATCATGGGAATATTCTTCGCTAAACTCATCGCCGCACTCTTTTTCTTTATCGATGATGTCCGGCGGGGCATACAATGGCTCATTGGAAAATTCTCTTCCAATAAGGAGTCGGGTGAAGAGGTAGCGGGAGAGAACCTCTCACGTTCAGTTTTCCTAAGTTGGGTCGGCATGATCGCGGGCGGCGGTCTCCTCGGATCTTTAGTCTATGGCTTCAGCAATAAATACCGCTACCAGCTCAAGCGGTTTCCTCTCGCATTTACAACGTTACCTCCAGCCTTCAAAGGTTTGAAAATTGTGCAGCTCTCCGATATTCATAGTGGAAGTTTTACCGACAAGGAATCGGTAAGGAAAGGAGTAGAGCTGGTCATGAAAGAAAAACCAGACCTCATCCTCTTCACTGGAGACCTCGTCAATAACACGGCGGAGGAAATGGAAGACTACATCGACATCTTCAATAAGCTCAACGCACCATTGGGGGTATATTCCGTTCTCGGTAATCATGACTATGGTGATTATGTACATTGGTCTGATCGCGATGAAGTGTTGATCCGTGAGGAGAAGGATCAGGGAAAACGACTTTTTAGTCCTCTACAGCAGGCAAACCTCGACCGGCTAAAAGCGATACACGGCGAACTTGGATGGCGGCTGTTGATGGATGAGCACGTGATGTTAGAGAAGGGCGGCGACCAGATCGCTCTAATCGGCGTTCAAAACTGGAGTGCTAAGGCAAGGTTTCCACGTTACGGCGATCTTAAGAAGGCCCATGACGGTGCAGGCCAGGTGTCATTTAAAATATTGATGAGCCACGATCCTTCACACTGGGATGCTGAGGTTAGAAAGACCTATACCGATATCGACCTCATGCTCGCCGGCCATACCCATGGTATGCAGTTCGGGATCGAGATCCCGGGTCTGAAATGGAGCCCCGTCCAATATGTCTACAAGCAATGGGGTGGCCTGTATGAGGCCGGTCCACAGAAATTATACGTAAATAGGGGCTATGGTTTCATTGGGTACCCCGGTCGGGTAGGCATCTTACCGGAAATTACGGTCATTGAACTAACCTGACAGGTCCCTGTTAAACCTAGTCAGCTCTTGCAGGTCTTACGGCCCGAAACTAGTTTCTCGCAAAGACGCGAAGTATTTCAAAGGCGCAAAGGCTCTCTAGTTCCTGGTTTCTCTTCGGAGCCCGTAAACAAGAAGCCGTCCACCTGTGCCCGGAAAAAACTGCTGATGTTTAAAAAATCAATCTTCATTGCGTTCCTGGCCCTCCTCGGGAGCATAGCATATTGTCAAACGCCACGGGTCGATAGCCTGGCCGGCGTGGATGATGATCTTAAGATTGACACTAGTGTAGATTATGACGAGTTGATGGACGAACTGGCGTCTTTTATAGATTCTATCCTCGCACCGCGTAGTTACTTCCTGGCAAGTGTCGCTCTTGGGCAGGGATATTACAATTTCAGCAACAAAACAAACAATACACTATCCACTTCCAAGCGTATGACCCTGTCTCCGACATTGGCTTATTATGACAGGAATGGTTTGGGTATTACTATGACAGGCAATTTAGTGAGTGACAGCCAACGTTTGAATCTTTACCAGGTGACCGTCAGCCCAACCTATGATTATTTGGAAGATCGGAATTTTGCTCTTGGTGTTGGTTATGTACGATACTTTACAAAGGACTCTTTGCGTTTTTATGTTTCCCCGTTGCAGAACGAGATCAACGCATATTTTCTATGGCGAAAGCCTTGGCTGAAACCCGGAATTGCGGCGAATTTTGGATGGGGAAGTAGAACGGAATATAAGAAGAGACTAGAGTTCATCGAGCGGCTGCAGATCAGAAGGCTGTTGGTGACGACCACTGAGGAATCAATTGCGGATTTCTCGTTGACCGGGTCTCTGCGACATGACTTCTATTGGCTAAACGTATTTTCCAGGAAGGGAAAGGAGCACATTCGGCTAAGCCCCCAATTTGCCTTTTCCGCAGGTACGCAGAAGTTTGGGTTTAACCAGACGACCGGGAGTTATGGGATTACCCGAAATAATCCATTGTATAATGCCGGCAATATTTCCCTCGATGAGACGATGAGGTTTCAGCCCCTTGCGGCCACCCTTTATTTGCGAAGCGAGTATTCGTTTGGAAAATTCTTCCTGCAGCCACAAATTATCCTCGACTACTACTTCCCTGCCAGGGAGAAAAATCTGACGGCGCTGGTTTCCGTGAATATGGGATTTGCATTTTAGAAAGTGAATGGGTGAATTGTGAATGGTGAGTAGTGAATAGTGAATGGTCCCTGATTTACGCAGACTCAGACATGTTCGAAACATCATCGTGTGTGCGAAAATTGGGGACCACTCACTATTGACCACTCACCATTCACCGAATCACCACTCACTAAATATGTTTTAGATTTCATAAAATCCACTACCCGTTAATGGAAATTAACAGGCTTTATAGGTCGCGGGCATTATTATTGACGTTTTTTTGAACAAAATTTTTCAATTTATGAAAACGAAACTATTCCTTCCACTTCTACTCACAGCTCTTTTATTCTCACAAGTAATGATGGCACAATTTCACATCGGTGTAAAGGCTGGTGCGAACATCACAAAGGTCGATGGTAAATCTTTTAAGGATCAATTCAGGTATGGCTACCATCTTGGCGGATTTGCCGAGATTGGACTAGGTAACAAACTCGGCATTCAGCCCGAGGTATTGTTTAACCAGTACTCCAGCAAGCTTGACAGCAATTACAACAAGGTCTACGAAGATGTATTCAGCGACAATCAGAATGTAAGGCTGAATTATCTTTCCATTCCAATATTGCTGAACTACAAGTTGATCGGTAATTTCCTTACTCTGCAGGCCGGTCCGCAGTTCGGAGTTTTGCTCAACCAGGATAAAACATTATTACAAAACGGCGGCGAGGCATTTAAGAAGGGTGACTTTTCGCTAGTCGGCGGTGCCCAGCTCAAGTTGAGTGCATTTCGTGTAACTGGTCGCTACGTTATCGGTCTCAATGATATCAATGATATCGGGTCACAGGATAAGTGGAAGAATCAGGGGTTCCAGGTCTCTCTTGGACTTGCCCTATAAATGAGCTCCATAATTCGTTTAACGTTTAAAGGTTTAACGTTTAACGTTCTCTAATCGACGATGCAATAGCGTATTGCAACTTCAAATTGAGGAACGTTATACGTTAAACCTTTAAACGTTAAACGTATTTCGTATTTTTGCCTTTCCGCCTACCCGGTTGTCGGATTGAACAAGTAGAATTCAATTTATGAGTATAGAAAAAATGTTATTGCGCTCGGAAGACGACATGGATTTCCTGCCAATAATTCCCCTTAATGAAAGCGATCAGGACGATACAAATGGCATCGAGGTACCTCCGGAAATTGCCTTGCTCCCTTTAAGAAATACAGTCTTATTCCCAGGAGTAGTGCTCCCTATAACAGTCGGCCGTGATAAGAGCATCAAGGCGGTCAACGACGCATACAAAGGCGATAAGCTCATCGGGGTGGTGGCCCAGAAAGATAGCAATGTCGAGGATCCCATGATAAAGGACCTCGAGAACATCGGCACGATCGCCAAGATTGTTAAGCAAATAAAGATGCCGGATGGCGGAACTACAATCATCATCCAGGGCAAAAGCCGGTTCACGATCGACTCGATAGTGGGCGAAGACCCTTATTTTAAAGCTAAGATCAGCCGGATAGAGGAAGAAGAATCGCCAAAAGATGCAGATTTTGATGCATATGTTGCCAATATTAAGGACCTCGCTACGGAGATCATCCAACTTTCTCCTAATATCCCGACTGAGGCCTCGATCATTTTAAAGAACATTGAGAACCCATCGTTTCTGATACATTTCGTGTCGAGTAACCTGAATACGGATATTAAGGAGAAACAACGCCTTCTCGAATTGAACCATATTCGCGAGCGCGCGGACTTGTTGATGCAGCTCCTGCAGAAGGAACTTCAGTTTGCAGAACTTAAGAATAAGGTGACGACGAAGACGAGAACCGAGCTTGATAAGCAGCAACGCGAATATTTCCTGCAACAACAACTTAAGAGCATCAAGGAAGAACTCGGCGGCGATTCGAATGTGCAGGAGATAAAGGAAATGCAGAAGAAAGCAGAGGCGAAGAAATGGCCACAAGCGGCAAAGGACTTGTTTAAGAAAGGAATTGAGAAGCTGGAAAGAATGCATCCGAGCACCCCGGACTATTCTGTTGTCTACAATCATCTCGACCTGATGCTTGACCTCCCATGGCAGGAATACACCGAAGACCATTATGATCTGAAGAAGGCAAAGAAGACCCTCGACTCCGATCATTACGGCATGCAGAAGATAAAGGAAAGGATCCTGGAGTACCTGGCGGTACTGAAGTTGAAAGGAGACATGAAGAGTCCTATCCTTTGTTTTGTCGGACCTCCCGGAATCGGAAAGACCTCTCTTGGAAGAAGTATAGCAAATGCGATAGGTAGGAAGTATGTGAGGTTGAGTTTCGGTGGACTACATGATGAGAGTGAAATACGTGGGCACCGCAAGACTTACATCGGCGCGATGCCCGGAAGGATTTTGCAATCGATCCGGAAAGTAAAATCATCTAATCCGGTGATGATATTGGATGAGGTTGATAAACTTGGAAGCGATTTTCGTGGCGACCCCAGTAGTGCCTTACTGGAGGTATTGGATCCAGAGCAGAACCACACCTTCTATGATAACTACCTCGAGGCAGAATATGACTTAAGTAAGGTCTTGTTCATCGCTACCGCGAATAATATCCAGAACATACAACCTGCGCTTCGCGATAGGCTTGAGATTATCGACCTGAGCGGATATGCAGTGGAGGAGAAGATGGAGATTGCGAAGCGGCACCTCGTGCCCAAGCAGAAGGAAATGCATGGGTTGAAGAGCTCAAACTTCCGGATCAATGATAAGGTCCTTGAGAAGATTATTCAGGACTACACTCGTGAGAGCGGCGTACGTGAACTCGATAGACAGTTAGCTTCAATCATGCGCTACCAGGCGAAGCAACTGGCGATGAAAGGGAAATTAAAACCCTCGGTGACTGCGGACGACATCGAGAAGATCCTGGGTAAATCGAAATATAGTAATGAAATATATAAGACCGCTAACATGGCGGGAGTGGCGGTCGGACTCGCATGGACTTATGTTGGTGGCGATATATTATTCATAGAAACCAGTCTCAGCGATGGTAAAGGCGAGCTGAAACTTACAGGAAACCTTGGCAACGTGATGAAAGAAAGCGCAAGCACTGCACTCACATACCTCCATTCGAATGCAAACAGGTATTCACTTGACTCCAAGCTCTTCGAGAAGAAGAATATTCATATCCACGTGCCGGAAGGCGCCGTACCAAAGGATGGACCCAGTGCCGGCGTCACCATGATGTCAGCTATCGCATCGGCGCTCACAGGAAAAAAAGTCAAGCCTTTTCTCGCAATGACGGGCGAGATCACTCTTCGCGGACAAGTATTACCTGTAGGAGGGATAAAGGAGAAAGTCCTGGCGGCGAAGCGTGCTGGTTTAAAGGAGATCATACTCTGCTGGCAGAACGAGAAAGACGTAGAGGAGATCGAATCCGACTTCATCAAGGGCATCAAGTTTCATTATGTGAAGACAATGAACCAGGTACTTGAACTCGCACTTGTAGGATATTAAATTTTAGATTTCAAACCTATTACTTGAAATTGTGTGGTGCAGTTACGAATACTCATACTCGTCTTGCTGTTTTCCCTGCAATTGAATGCCCAGACATTAGGTGGTACTACGGTGTTTAATTTCCTGAAAGTCCCCAACACACCGCAGTTGTCGGCCCTCGGTGGAATAAACATCTCGCAGCCTTCCAACGACGTGGGTCTTGCCTTCAACAATCCCGCGCTGCTTCGTGCTGAGATGCATTCCCAGTTAAATGCCGTATTCAATAGTTTCTATGCGGGGATAAGCTCGTATCATTTATCGCTGGGCTATCACCATCCTTCGCTAAATACAGATTTCGTTTGGGGGTTAAATTATTTCAACTACGGAAGCACGACAGAGACCGATGCCTCCGGCAATGTGCTCGGCAAGTTCAGACCAATCGATTGGGTAATGCAGGTAGGAGCCGCGAGATCCTATCTCGATAAATGGAGATATGGCCTTACCATTAAGTTTATTAGTTCAAATTATGGGCAATACCGCTCCAATGGCATGGCTGCAGATGTGGGCTTGTTGTACCATGATACGACGAAGTTATTTTCGGCATCGTTGGTAGCAAAGAACATGGGGACACAGTTGAAGAAGTACGAGGGGACAGATCCGGGTGATCTTCCTTTTGACTTACAGGTTGGATTTACCAAGCGACTGGAGAAGGCGCCATTTGGCTTCTCGGTAACTGCGCATCATCTTCACCAGTACGATCTGAGTTATAATGACACGGTCTTCAACAACAGTAGTGGGTTCGAGAATGGGAGCACTAAGAAATTCACGTTCGATAAATTGTTTCGCCATTTCGTCTTTGCCACTACCGTTTATCTCGGTGACAAAGTGGAGGTGACGGCGGGGTATAATCATCTCCGGAGACAGGAATTAAATATCGGTCGGGGAGGAAATGGCCTTAACGGCTTTTCGTTGGGAGCGGCATTGATTCTTGAAAAGCTCCAGGTTAGGTATGCACGCGCCCATTATCAAAACAATACGGCGTATAACCAGTTTGGGCTGAACATGACCTTGAACAAATACTTCGGACTCGGAAAATTCGGAGAAAAGATAGGTTGGTAAAGCAGTCAATGGTGAGTGCCGCTCTTCGCTTTTCACGCTGCTTCTTGTTCCAGCGAGCATTAGGATACCATTCGATAGACTTCGAAGGCTTCGGCAAGCGGAGAATTTGATTGAACACCACGCACTTTCGCTAACGATAATGTAAAATCCTCCTGCATATAGGTACGCTGCGACTGTGACTTATATTCTTTAAGCGCATCCGCTTTCGTCTGTAGATTTTGCTCGGAGAGAGTGATAAAGAATGTGGAATTGAACCTACTATGGTTCCAGGGAAGTTCATATCCCAACATCGAACAATTCTTGAAAGCTCTAAGCGCCTCGGTATGGATCACGCCATGATCCTGGTGTATGTCGGTAGACGATGGGATGAAGACGAGATCAGGCTGTATTGACTTGTTGAGACTCACCAATTCTTCGAGAATATCCTGCCGATGCCTTGGAAATTCGCGGACTTCGAAATCGAAGAACTGTATATTCTCGCCCGCAATACCAAGGATCGAAGTGGCCTTGCGGCATTCAGTAGCCAGCGTATCGGGCGGGAGTTCTGGCGGTAGCGATTTCGAGCAAAGTGAAAACGCGACATAATGAATTTTTTTCCCCTCGGCCGAAAATTTAGCGATGCTACCGCCGCAACCGAGTTCTCCATCATCCGTATGAGGCGCTAATACTAATATGACTGAAGGATCGAACATATGAATAAGAAAGGGGCTAAGATATTACGGATTATCCATAATAATCGTAGTGTCTTTGAGGTAGGGGAGTCGTTGGCCAAAACTTGTATTTAAAAATGCCCTCATCAGGTTAACATTAGTCAGGCTGTCGCCGAATGCAGCATAATTGTCACCAGGTAAATGAACTGCCACCAGGTTGCTGAAGATGTTCCTCGGGTCCACGGGATTTTCAAAATGCCTAAAGCCATGGTCACCCATCAGGATGATGACAGGCAGACTTGCTGAACTGGCAAGTATATGATCTATCAATGCAATTATTTCCCTGTTCGCATATTGAAGGTATTCGATATAATTACGTTGATTGACTTGTTGACCTTCTACTAATGTTTCCAAGGGAAATTCCTTTCCATTCTTATCGTAGTAGTAGGGATAATGGGGTAGCATGAGGTGTGTAAGTACGAATTTCGGTTGATTCAACTTCGTCGCCGCCATTGTCTTTGTGAGATCATACAGCTTCTCATTGTTGTTGCGGTTGTAATACACATACTTCTTCAACTCGTTTTTTGACTTCAGTGTAGTCACGAGGTGGTAGCGCATTTCCTTTTCCATTCTGCTAAGGAGGGTCTGCCCGGAGATCAGCTTGGTGCTAACGGGAAGAAACGTCTCTCGTGTGAGCGCAGGCTGACCATCGAAATCGAAAGAGGAATAATTGTAGAACTTGTAGTTATGTTGCTGGAGAAAATTAAGTAGACGGTTCGATCGGATGGTCTTATAGGTCTCGATGAGGCTGGTACGCCCGCCCATTGTCGAATCCCCAAGGTAATTCATGTCGAGAGTGGACGCGATGGAGTAGGGCGTAAAATTATAGTTACTGGAGCTTTGCCTGACACGGTGAAATTTTCGTTTCTCCAATTCGAGGTAGAATGGACTGTTGTCGAATTGGAAAACTTCGTTCAATTCAAACTCGCCTGCGTATTCATCCGTGATGATCACGAATACATCAGGGCTGGGGCAATTCTGGCAATTGGTCATCCCAGTGGGCAAAGCAGCTAGGCCGCTTTTGTTGATTTTTATCGCTTTGCCGGAAAGAACGCTGATATCGATTACAATAAGTAGTATGAAAAGAATGTTTAGATAAAGGAATAAGCGTTGAAAGGAATTTCGTCTTCTCCGTAGCAGGATGTATACCGTGCTTATCATAATCAGAATAAGTGGGAGGACAAAACTGTACTTGCTAATGAATGTTCCGGGAAAGGAATTCCGCAATGCATCATGCACGCCACCGAAAAAGAATTGGATGGCCATCAAGAAGGCAGCCATCAGCATTGCCTTTACCCAATTCCTGAATAGAAGCCGGCACAACAATACAAGTATGCCAGTGGCCAGGAAGTAGGTCAACAATAACAGTGTCGCGTCTGTAGGCTTAATCAAGCTGAAGTTTTCGGTAAAACCATGCAGCACGAAGAATATAGGTAATAGACCCAGGAAGAGCGGATATTTTATAAGCCAATTCGATATGTTTTGCAATCGTTGTTTCAATGTATTAAGATAGTGGAGTCCTTTAGCAGTGGCATTTCTGCGTTAAAATATTTTTTGAAGATCACGCGGAAAGTATTGACGGAGCTAATCGAATCATAGAGGAGCCGGTAATCCCTGTCGCTGAAATAAATAGCATTGAGGTTCATGAACTGTCTTTCTCTAGGCGTAGTTCGCGTATCGCTTCTGAATCCGTGGTCTCCTTGTATGACCACCACCCGTGGTCGATGATTGTTCGTACGGGCATGGGTCATCAGTTCCTTCACCAATGTATTCGCGTAGAGGACCTGTTCGATGTACAGGCTGTCCCGTTGCCCAACTGGCGTATGATAAGCAGCATTTTTTCTTGGTTTTCCATTTCTATCGAAGTAGAACGGGGGATGCGGCATCATGAGGTGGCAATAAACGAAACGGGGCCTACCCTCGTCCACCTGTAACTCTTTGATAGTCGCATTGAAATTGCGACTGTCTCTCTCAGCATGCTTCAATAAATTCTCTTCCTCCGCGTTCTTGTTCAAAGTCACTGTAACTTTCCAGAAGATGTCTCTCCTTATTCGACCCCACAGCGTCTGCAGGTATATCGTTTTCTCAGCAAATGAGGCGAAGTAAGGGCTAGTCATCACCTTGACCTTGGCAAAGTCGAATAGGCCGAAGTTCTTTATAGTGTAGCCAGCCTGGGATAGAATCGCCGGAACGCGACTATACTTCACCTCCATGCATCCACGCATGAGTATATCCGGATCATGAGTCTTTCCTTCGAAATCCGTGTCAAAATAGCTCATGTTGAGGGTCGAGCCGATCGATAGATGTGTTACGTTGTAATTGCTCCTGGAACCACTCGCCGCATAGAACCCATTTTTGCGCAGCGTGTCATCCAATCCGGTGTTTGTATAGCTTAAATAGTTCTGTAGTGACCTTGAGCTCGCATACTCGTCAAAAATGATAAAAAAAATGTCTGGAAGATTTTGGTTACCAAATCCCTTAATGTCAATCGGTGTCACTGGTGCATGGCTCAACGGATAACCCGCACCATTTCTCTTGGGTGAATTGATCGAAAAACTGACAAGTTCGAAAGCAAGAAATAGGCAAAACACAACATTTAAATAAAGTGTGAGCGATTTCATCGATTTCTTTCTCCTCCAAACCATATAGGTTGCGACAGCTACCAATATTAATACAAGTGGTAGTAGTACCGAATAAGAGGTGTATGCTGATGGTAGGCGCTCTTTTAGGAAATCCTGAACCGCACCGAAGAAGAAAAATATTACCAGGAGGCAAAATGCCCACACGCCCGCCTTCTCTGTTGATTTGAAGATCCATCTCCCAATCATTAACATCACACCGGCCAACAGAAGATAGTAGATGAGGAACCTGGCTGCGACATTGCCTGGAATTAAACCGGGTGATTCATTTAATGCGTGCACGACGAAAAAGACAGGCAGGAGGAAAATGTAAACGCAGTATAGTCTGAGAAATTCTCGCATAAGAACATATCTTATTTCCTTTTCGCAAGGTAAAGCACCCGCCCGCTATTGCCGATGCTTTCCATTTTTTGAATGTCATGTGTTCCTTTCAATGCAGTTTCGAATTCACCCTGATTGTAGTTTGTGTAGATGTCGGGTTTTTGCGAAAGCATCAATTGAATCTTCTCATCCGTTTTCGGTATGAATTCAATGATCAGTTGCGTACCTGCTTGTTGCATGGTCTTCATCACCATGTCAAAGGGAATGTTTTTGCCGATAGTCAGATGATGGATCAGCGCAAGCGCAAGCACAAGGTCGCCATGTATCCGTGAAAAGAAAGTTTTTCTCTCTTCGCCGTTGACACCAATGGCGGGGCTCGGATTAGAAAGGTCAAGACATACAGGAAGAATGTTCTTCTCCCCCCGTTGACGTATCTCGTGATATAGTTTGTTTATGCAGAAGGGATCGAAGTCCGCGGCCGTCGTTGTTATCTTCTTCTCAGCTAGCAATTTCGAAAACTCACCTTCATTCGCGCCTAGGTCGACAGCGGTCTTTACTCCTCTCAGTTCATCCACCCAGCTGGAAATAATTTTCTTCTTCTGTTCAAGGTAGTCATTTCGCTGTGAGGCCTCATCATAGTATTCAGACCATGTGCTTGCCTGGGCGGGTACGCTTAACCTCGCAACGAGCGTCTCCAGGCTAGAAAGAAGGTTCATTAATTTCTGTTTCGAGAAAGGCTTCCTCGCCGCTGCCTGGGTGGGCTTCTTCTGCGCATATTTCGCATTGAGGTGAATATGCAGGTAGGCATACAACGACAACTTGCTTCGAAATGGTAATAAGGAAGATGTTAGAGGCAATGGAATTCCCTCTGGATATGCGAGTGAAAGACCCGGTAGGTGCGTCTTCGAATAATGCATGAGCAATAGTGGACTTAGAAACTGTTCGCAAAACTGCCTGTATGCAATCCATGGCACTTCTTCATATTTTTCGAAGGAGAGAGTATCGATGAAGATCATCTTCCCACGATGGAATTGCACATTGTAAGGAGTTGCATCCTTCAGCATCATCCCAAACTGGAGCGCCTCTTTAGCTATTCGTAGCGTAAGAAGGGCCGCCTCACGTAACATGTCGAAGCTCCATTCATAAGGATAGGTGATGGTCTCTATTCTTTCTGGCCTAAGAGTGGCATAATGATCAGCTTCTCCAGTGATGTTAGCCGTTATTTGTTCGTGAGGAATGATCCAACCTTTTCTCACGAGATCTTCATAAAAACCGCTGCTTAGGAAATGATCAAAGTGTTCCCGGAAGGATTTATTGACCTGGCGGTAAAGGACACCATTGTCTTCGAACATAAATCCCGAAGGATCGCGATAGGAAGATGTGTGATGAAGGAAGTTATTTGGCATCAGCCGCGGAATTATCCTTGGGTTTTTTTGGAGAGCGGTGAAACAGTGTCCGTATATATAGCTTTATGTTCTTGAAGAATAAGGCGATTCCTACTACCGCCGCTGCGATCACCTGCACGAGGTAACTCCCGCTACCCGGATCTATGTATAATAAGTACTGCTGTATCATAGGTAATTCAGATTCGTCTTCGGAGATAAAGTTAGCAAAGTTTCATACATAAGCCTGATCGTACCTTCGATGTCATCCCGATGAAGCATCTCGACTGTGGTGTGCATGTATCTAAGGGGAATTGAGATCAGTACCGAAGGGCAGCCATCATTTGAGTATGCGAAGGAGTCTGTATCCGTACCCGTACTCCGGCTAAGTGCTCGCCATTGTACAGCGATCTTCTTGTCGGCAGCTACTTTCTCCACCACCGCGAGAAGTTTATTGTGAACTGCGGGAGCGTAAGACAACGAAGGCCCTTTTCCACAAAAAACTTCACCCTCAATATTTTTATTGATCATCGGTGTGGTAGTATCATGCGTCACATCCGTAACGATGGCGATGTGGGGCTTGATACGCCTGGCTATCATCTCCGCACCTCGTAGGCCGATCTCTTCCTGTACGGCATTAACAACATACAGGCCATATGGGAGGCGTTTTTTATTTTCCTTGAGCATGCGAGCCACTTCTGCGATCATGAAACCCCCGATGCGATTGTCGAAGGCCCTTCCGATATAATTTCCATTAGCCAGTTCATCGAATCCGTCCTGGTAAGTAACTACGGCGCCAATATGAATGCCAAGCGCCTCGACCTCTTTGCGGTTACGCGCTCCACAATCCAGCCACAGGTTTTCCGTCTTCGGCTGGTTCTCCTTACCATCGCCACCGATGCGGGTGTGTATCGCCGGCCATCCAAAAACTGCCTTAACAGGACCCTTCTTACCATGGATAAACACTCGGGAGGCTGGTGCCGTCTGGTGATCCACCCCGCCATTTCTTTTCAGGTATATAAGTCCATCGGTTGTGACATAGTTGACAAACCAACTGATTTCGTCCGCATGCGCTTCGATCACCACACGGAATTCATGCCCTGGCTGTATAATTCCAACCGCTGTCCCGTACGGGTCTACATAAGTCTCATCAACATAAGGCTTCAGGTATTCGAGCCAGAGCTTCTGTCCCCAGGTCTCAAATCCCACTGGTGAAGCATTATTGATATACTGTTTAAGAAAATTGAATGACCTGTCTGTGATGATTCCTTTCTTCGGTTTCGCGGACGATTTTGCCATGTGGGGGTCTATTATTAGTTACGGGTTAAGTGTTATGGGTTACGCGTGGGCACTCCAACCTTCGGGTGTTTACTCACTATTCACTTGCTTCGCTTCGCTCGCAATGACGATTCAATACTCTCCGCTCACCATTCCTCGTTCGCCGCCCGCAAAAATAGCTAAATCCGGGTCATGATAGTCAATAAGGAAGACAGGGCCATCAAGCCGTCGAGCACGAAATAGTATAAAAGGTCGGAGAATCGCCTGGTGGCATAGGGATATGCGATCGCCGCAATCGCGCCAGGCAATAGAATAAGGATAATATCAAGTACAGGCAACCCGTACCACCAGAGCGCAATAGTGAAAATCGCGAACAGCGCTAGAGATAGAACAAACAGGTTGCGGATGCCTTTTTCGCTTAGAAAAGTTATAAGGCTTCGTATCCCTTTCGCGCGGTCATCCTCCCTGTCGCGATAATCGAACAAGATACAGATGGCGTAGATGAAGAAGAACCGGCTTACGGTAAACAGGTAGCCTTCCGTTTCTATCCTGGCTTCATTCACTAAAAGAGGGAGCAAAGCCGTCACATAGGTCCATACCAGAGTTAAGAAAACCGTTTTGCCGATCGCAACCTTACGCAAGGCACGAAACCGCCTGTCCGGAATCTTTGGAGCAGAATAAAGAAAGGTTATAAACACCGCAGGGAGCAACCAGATCCAATATTCAATGAGGTAGAGAAAGAATATACCAGCACCAATGAGCCCGAAGACGAAGAAGGCGAGGTGCAGGTGTTTGTGCTTTAACTGCCAGCTTGTACGTGGCGATGGAGTGACTGTCGGTTCTGAGGATAACCACCAATGAAAACTATAACTGCAAATTGTTGAAAAGAATATGAAACCGAGCAGGTATGGATCTGGTGCCAAATGGAGAACGAGCTGGAAGGTCTGGATGACCATCAGGCAAGCACAAATTGCAATAAAAAGATTGCTGTAGATCAGGAACCGTCCAACCGGCTGGAGGATTTTCACCCCTTAAGGCAGAATGATTATTTCATCTGAATAGGCAGTGTCGCTCACATTGCCCGCCTTGTCGCGGGTCCAGAAGCTGAAAACCGTCGTATCTGCACGCACTCCACCGCCGGGTATAAAGCAGCTATTGCTACCCCTGCGGATCTTGTCAAGCGTGATGACCAGTTCTCCTTCGTTTTCTTTAGAGCCTAAGAAGTCATTAGGAATCGCAAACAGAGTCGAGTCCGTAAAATTGCTCGTGGGGCAGCCTTTCACCGTCTTGCGGATAGCAAGAAACGTAGTAAAGTCACCCTCTTTATCAGTAAGGTCCAGCTTCATCTCGAGGGTTTGCGTGCCTGAAATGTTCTTGGAGTTGACTGATTTATATGTCAGCTTTGGAATAGTTGTAAACTTATCTTTTTCGCAACCAACGAGGATAAGGACAAAGGCAAGTATTGAAATAAAGCGCATTGGAATACTTTTACCAAATTTACAAGGAAAATTGCCACCCACCTAATGGATTTCAGAGAAGACGATCTTAAAATTTTCACAACTAGCGAGGCAGATTTCGAGGCGCTCGCCCTTAAAATCTTTCATTTTCAGTATGGCAATAATAAAGTGTATCACGCCTACGTAACCGCACTTGGGATACGGGCCGGTGACATAGAAAATTCCTCACAGATTCCTTTCCTTCCGATTCGATTCTTCAAGTCGCACCGGGTGGTGAGTTCAGTCTTCGACCCGGCAGTGGTATTCGAGAGTAGCGGTACCACGGGAAGCATCAACAGCTTACATTATGTAAAGGACCTCAATGTCTATGTCACCAGTTTTACCGTAGCATTCAAAATCTTCTATGGACCAGTCGGGGAGTGGTGCATCCTCGGACTGCTTCCTTCCTACCTGGAACGCAAGGGATCATCGCTTGTATATATGGTGAATGACCTCATTAATCGGTCGGGACACGAAAGGAGTGGATTTTATCTCGATGAACATGAGAAACTGTATGAGTTATTAGTTGAGTTGGAGAAAAGGAAACAGAAGACACTCCTGATAGGTGTAAGTTTCGCATTACTCGATTTTGCGGAGAGATATCACCTTCCACTCGAGCACACTACGATCATGGAAACAGGCGGCATGAAAGGTCGGAGGCAGGAAATGATTCGGGAAGAAGTTCATGATCGTCTGAAGAAAACTTTTGGAAATAGATCCATTCACTCCGAATATGGGATGACGGAGTTGTTGTCGCAAGCCTATTCGAGTGGTGAGGGGGTGTTCAAGTGTCCGCCCTGGATGAAAGTGTTGCTTCGGGATGAAGAGGATCCACTTCGCATCAAAGAATTTTCGGGAAGAGATTCAATTCGCGGGGTGATCAATATAGTAGACTTGGCAAACATCTACTCCTGTAGTTTTATTGCAACCGATGATGCGGGTAAGCTATATCAAGATGGGAGCTTCGAAGTTATTGGTCGAATTGACAATAGCGATATACGGGGATGTAGCTTGATGGTCGTCCTCAAATGATAAAGTGTTCAAAAAAGATGTTAGTTAATTAAGTTGATTAAGTTGAATAAGTTGACTGACTCAACTTCGGGGTTTTCCTAGTCAACCCAATCAACCTAATCAACTTATTCAACTCCCCTATACTCAAGCATTGTGCATCCACTCTTTAAACTGCGGCGCCATCTCCTGGCTTACAATGATCGCATGATTTAATTCCGGTAGTGTGAGGTCAACCATCAGTTTAACCTTCTCATACGATTTAAATCCGCGAACGAAATTGATGTTGATGATATATTGACGGTTAGCCCGGAAGAAGACGGTGCTGTCGAGTTCTTCCTCCAGTTCTGCCAGGTTCTTATCTGCCAGATATTTCTTTCCATACCTGTCGATCACATATACGATCTTGTTTTCCGTGTAGAAGAGAACGATATCCTCGAGGCGTAGGGAGATATTCTCCATGCCTTTCTTAACAAGCATCCTTTTTTTCTTGTGATTTCCGAGATAGCTAAGCAGGTTAGTGATCGAATTTTGATTCGTGAAATGTTTCTCGAGCATTCGATATTTGGTGAGGGCTTTGTGCAGACTCTCTTTGTCGATTGGTTTTAGCAAGTAGTCAATTCCGTTGTACTCGAAGGCATTCAACATGAATTCATCATAGCCCGTAATGAAGATCACGGGTATACGGATCCCTACTTGGTTAAAAATCTCGAAGGATAAACCATCACCCAGTTGTACGTCACTAAAAATTAGATCGGCTTCCGGCTGTTGTGATAAATAATCGATACTTTCTTTTACACTACTTAATCGTGCGACTACCTCCACGTCGTCTGCAATGGCAGACAATGTGCTCACCAGAGTCTCTTGAGCGGGTCTTTCGTCTTCAATAATAATTGCTTTAATCATGGCGTTGGTTTTATGGGTTATCTTATTAATGGTAGTTTGACCGTGAAATTTTCGCGGCTCTTTTCAATCTCAATATTCTTCCTGGAAATGATCCTATACCGCGAGCTAAGATTTTTCAATCCTATACCAGTCGAACTAACTGCGTACGGCTTCGGTTTCGCATTGTTACTAACACGGATATAATGACCATTTGTGATAATTTTAATCAGCAAAGGATTTGCATCTGTAAACTCATTGTGTTTTATGGCATTCTCAATCAGCACCTGAACTGCGCAAGGTGGGATCATCGCCTTTCGCGACTCCTCATTGAGATCGATGTGCAACTGCAGTTTGCTATCGTGTCTTATTTGCAGCAGGAAAAAATAATTGTCGATGAATTCCATTTCATCCCGAAGGGAAATGAGTTCCCGAGTCTTGTTAATCAGAAAGTATTTATATACCTGAGCGAGTTTATTATTGAATAAATGCGCCTGTTGCGGATTGTTAAGAAGGAGATAGTTCAGGGTATTGAGTGAATTGAAAATAAAATGTGGGTCCATTTCATTCGTCAGCGCCTGGAGTTCCGCCTGGGAACGTTCCTTGTCTAACTGATCAACAATTTTATTATCGAGTTCTCTTTCCTTACTTAGAAAAAGAATCTCGTATACGAGAGTGAATATGATCACCGCGGCAACGCAGACAGCGATGAATTTATAAACACCCATCCAATTGAAACTTTCCCTCGACATTTTTATCCATGTAAAAGAAGAGAGTCCACCGGTACACGCGGCGTACAATGCCGAGATGAAACAAACAGTCGCTATCCGGGCAAACATTCGGGAAACCGGTGCGTGGAGGGGCCTGAGTTTTATATGAATCCAATTGCAACCTGCCCAGATGATAAAAGAGGTAAGAATGAAGAAGAGGTTCGCGCCAATAAGTTCAATGAATGAGTATCGATCATACGAGATTATGCCGGCGACAATAGGAAGGCCTATTCCCAGTATGGGTATAAAAATGATTTTCAGTAACGCATCCTTGATCATAGCAGCAGCGGTTAGGGTTTACAATGCCGGGTTTCATCCTAAATTTTCTCATGTGTGGTAGTTTCAAACGTGAATAACTCGTATCCAAGTATAAAACTATCAGTACAACGTGTTAACCAATTACAAATTATTTTTCATGGACGATTTCAGTTACAAGTGGTAAATGAAATTCCCATAAATCCGTGCCGGTTAGTGAGGGAAAAAAAGCTGTAGTAATGAGTAGATATTTTAGATGGGAATTACGCTGCTTCGTTTATCAAATTTCATTTTTTATCAGTATTTCATGCTTTAATTGAAAATTTTCCCGCTTCAGCGAAAACCTACAGTAGTCGATCCTGCGTCTTCAGTAGCTAAAATTCATTGTTCAGGAAACTACCCCCCGGTTCCTCCACCACGTATTAAGAAATTGTTGCCTTGATGATGTCTCTCACTTCTAAAACTAACACTCGAGGCTTATGAAAAAATTATTACTCCTCGCAACAGGAATGTTGCCGTTCTTACTCGTTTTCGCCCAACGGTCCATATCTGGGAAGGTCACAGACGACAAAGGAAACCCGGTTCCCAATGTATCAGTAGTCGTAAAAGGGACCTCCACCGGAAC
>JACMKU010000111.1 GCA_014379965.1 Chitinophagaceae bacterium | reverse complement strand
TTATTCGTTTCATACCGGTGAATGAGGGATGTGGAATCGGTTAGAGTGCTAAGGAAGATAGCCTTCCCATCGCTTGACCAGACGGGGTTTTCGTAAGCTGTTCTGGCATCCGTAATTGCATAGGCATTACTTCCATCAGCATTCATTATCGAGATTTCCCTGAAACTTTTAATCCTGTTCATTTCCTCCTCGCTGATATTCGCATATGTTTTAGAGGTCCATACTGATCTTTCATATACAAGTCTCAACCCATCAGGCGACCATCCTGGGTTCATACAATCAAACAAGCTATCCGTTATTCTCTTAAGTTTACTTCCATCTGAATTGATAGTGAAAATTTCATGTGAAATATGATCCTTGGTTAGATTAGACATGAAAGCTATGACCCCCCTTTTCGACCAACTAGCTCCATAGTCCTCCCTTTGCGATGTCAATAATCGTCGCTCATTGCCGCCGGTTGCTGAATTGATGAAGAGTTGGAGACGTCCGTCAATATTTCTATAGTAGACGATCGATCTGCCGTCAGGCGACCATGACGGTTGTCCGCTGGGATCCCTGGTGATCTGGAATAAGTCTTTCCCATCCTTTGATAATGAATAAATAGCCGACTCACCATTCATGGTAGATTCGAAAAGTATCTTCTTGCCATCCGGCGACCAGGAAGGGTTAAAGTAATAAACCGGCTTGGTGTTCATGGATTGCGTGATCGAATCCTCCATATCCCTAAATAAATAAAACCCTGGAATAGGTAAATGACCGGTTTGTAGGATAGTTACAAGAAGTATAAAGAAGGCTTTCATGACAGTTTTACTTTTCCTAAAGATTTATATTTTAATCCATGGCCGTTGATCAAACTTGACGAGTGGAGGTATTTCCTCTATGTTCTGCATGTGTAGTACTAACTGCTTTGGACTCTGTAGGCACGACTTATCAGCCACACGGCTGAGAACTGCATAGATTCCATGAGAGTAATTCACGAAGATTTAAGGATCGATTCCGGCAGTTTCGGCTTGTAACTTGTAGATTTGATACATGCATCTTTCTGTACAGAAAGTTGGATAACATTCAAGTCATACAATGAAAAAGACAAAGCTTTTCTTATTTAGCATGTCGCTGCTCGTATCGTTTGTTCTGCCCGCTCATTCAACCTGGTCCATTATCGTCGTCGATCCCAAGACTAAGGAAATCGGAATTGCAGGAGCTTCCTGTACCAACAGCGTCTATGGTATTGGTGCCATCGTCCCGGGTAAAGGAGCCATCGTGGTGCAGGCAATGAGTAATTACTTCGCCAGGCTGAAAGGATTCAACCTGATCATGGCCGACGCGTCACCCGACCAGATCATGAAGGCACTTATGAATCCCGACTTCGATCCCGAGAACCAGCAATACGCCGTTGTCTGCCTGAATTATCCCGATCAACCTGTGACCTATACCGGCTCAGAGACTCATGGTGCGAAAGGAACTCTCACAGCACATGGAATTTCCGTACAAGGCAATACGCTTACCAATGCAGAGGAACTAAAGGCAGTCATGAATGCCGCACTCAGTGCCCAGAAAAAATCACTTCCTATCCACGAAGTATTGATGCTCGCCCTCGAGGCCGGCGCAATCGCAGGAGGAGATAAGCGCTGTGGCGAAAGAAAAGCATCCAGCGCCTTTATCACCGTCGTCAAACCCCAGGACGATCGCAAGAATCCCTACCTTAACCTCGTCGTCAACCAAACGGACAACACCACGAATGCAGTAGAGGCCTTACGTGGCAAACTCGAGGACTGGAAAAAGGAGATTGAAAAATGAGTGTTCATACCGATAGAGAATTCACATTAAGAAGTGCAAGACCTGGAGAATTCGCCGCGATTGGCTGCCTGATGGTACAGGTCTATTCACAGCTTGATGGATTTCCAAAAGAATCGGAGCAACCTAATTATTACAAGATGCTTGAAAATATTGGCGAGCTCACCACCAACCCTGAAATAGAACTTCTCGTTGCTTCTACTACAAGTGACGAGATAGCAGGTGCCGTGTTATTCATCAGCGACATGCAGTATTACGGCTCCGGAGGCTCTGCCATACAGGAAAAGAACGCGTCTGGCTTTCGCCTACTGGCAGTCGACACGGCGAGGCGTGGAATGGGAATCGGCAAGCTCCTTACCAATGAGTGTATTCGGAAAGCAAGAGAAAGAAACGCACTTCAGCTAATCATACACAGCACTAAGGCCATGCAGACCGCATGGAAGATGTATGAACACATGGGATTCCGACGATCGGAAGACCTGGATTTTATGCAAGGTGAGTTACCTGTGTATGGATTTCGATTGGACCTTTGATGTGGATTCCTTTTACTAAATGAATATGTCTATGACTGAGCATCTATTCTCTTATGGAAGTCTGCAATCACCTCTCGTACAGAAGAAGACGTTTGGCAGGGAAGTGGAGAGCAGTGCAGACCTGCTACCTGGTTATCGTCTAGGACTCGTCAGGATAGAAGATGAGGCCATCGTCGCAGCTTCTGGCATGACGCATTATAACAACATCATCTATACGGGTGACCCGGCCGATGAGATCAGTGGGATCGTGCTTTCGGTCACCACGGAAGAACTGCAACAGGCTGACAAATACGAAGAGGAGGCGGACTATACCCGGATTCGCGTTCAATTAAAATCCGGGAACGAAGCCTGGGTTTATGCGAGCGCGAAGAGCATAAAGAAACCTTCAGCAAACTGAAAAACAAAGCCTCACCGACACAAGAGCGAGGCTAAACAAATAGAGGAGACCAATGAAGCTTTTCATGTTCTTTATCAATACAATTTTTTGGCTCTGGCTATTCTTGGTGCCTACGGCCGTACTTGGATTTATCGGTGTCTGGTTGTACTTCAAATCCTCAAGAAATCTCCCCCTTTCAATCGCGCTTGGTCTGGCTGGTTTTGCACTTGGAGTATTGCTCGCGGAATATGTGCGTAAGCATGTTGGATTGGACCATTTCTTCGGAAGGATATCAGCTTCGCCGGACCTTGACAACTTAAATCAAGGCGATAAAGACAATTCAACAAATAACAAGGTTCCTTGATAAAAAACAGCGAGAGAAAATAGTCCTCCCGAGACATCGTCTATTGTGAGGCCTACTGACTCTTGATCCTAAATGACCGCCCCCAGCGACCTCCTTCATTGCGAGGCTACCCCCCGAAACCTCGCAATAGACGAGTTCGCGGGGAGATGATCATTTAGTAACTCGGGCAGTACGCCTCGCAATGGACGAGGTCGCAGGGTGGAGCATTCTCGCACACGACTAACTCCGGACAAACGCTAATCTCCCCCTGAACGAGGTCGCAGGGGTAGGTGGAACATTGTTGTCTACGAATAATTCCCTACCAAACTTCGCCACAAGAAAGGACTGATTAATTTCTTAGATTTATTCTACCAACCTAAATTCCTATCTATGTCCCACATCAAGCGTATAACCCGGCACAGCATTTATCTCTTTGCCCTCCTAATCGCTTTCCACGGACACTCCCAACGACCCAACATCATCTACATCATGTCAGACGACATGGGCTATGCTGATCTAAGCGGTTATGGTCGCAAAGACTACACCACCCCTAACCTCGACAAACTCGCTGCGCAGGGAATAAAGTTTGTCAATGCCTACTCCGCCGCCCCACTCTGCACACCCACCCGCGCCGCATTTATGACGGGCAGGTATCCTGCCCGGATACCCGTAGGCCTAATGGAGCCACTAACTCCAACGACGAGAGATAGCGCGTATGGATTGACGGCAGATTATCCCTCTCTAGCATTTATGATGAGGGACGCCGGCTACGAGACCGCCCTTATTGGAAAATGGCACCTTGGCTTTCGACCGGAACATAGCCCCATTAAAAACGGTTTCGACTATTTCTTCGGCATCCACAGCGGCGCCGCCGACTACATGTCTCACAAAGGAGATGGTCGCAGACATGATCTTTATGAAAATGAATCACCCATTTTTCCTGTCGGATATATGACCGACTTGTTTTCGCAAAAGGCGGTCCGTTTCCTTGAACAAAAACATAACAAACCCTTCTTTCTCGCGGTGACGTACACCGCACCTCATTGGCCCTGGCAAGGTAGAACCGATACCGCATACGGAGATACGATGAACTTCAGGAGAGGAGGATCACCCGCAAGATTTGCTGCAATGATGCAGAGTCTCGATGAAGGCGTTGGTGAGATCATGAAAGCATTGGACAAACAAAACCTTTCAACGAATACAATTGTCATCTTCACAAACGACAACGGCGGTGAACGATTTTCGGATAATGGAGGTCTTTCCAAAGGCAAGATGACGCTCTGGGAAGGTGGGATTCGGGTGCCCGCATTCATACGTTGGCCCGGAAAGATCACCCCGGGGTTAGTCACCGAGCAAGTAGCGGTCACCATGGATTGGACTGCAACAATACTTGCGGCCGGCCGCGCGAGAGCCCACCAGGATTTTCCCCTGGATGGCATCGATCTCATGCCCATCCTTACCAGCAAACAGGCAACTATAGAGCGTACCATCTACTGGCGATCCACACAGCGTGCACGCCAAAAAGGAATGCGAGATAGCAACTGGAAATACCTCCAGGATGAGAATGGCGAATACCTCTTTGATCTTTCGAACGACCGGGGAGAGAAAACTGATCTTAAGGATCAACAACCTGAAGTGTTTAGCAAGATGAAGGAAAAGTATACGGAGTGGGAGAAAAGAGTGTTGAAACCGATAGAGCTTTAGGAATGTGAAATGTAGAATATTAAATCTAAAATGCAAAAGTTGACCTCCCCTAATTCTACAAGGTAACGACGTAATTAAGATTATGATTAAAAAGCCTCTAGACACAGACGAATACATTGGTTCTTTTCCCAAGGAAATTCAAAAAATCCTGAAAGAAATTCGAATGACGATCAGGAAGGCAGCACCTGGAGCACAAGAAACGATAAAGTATGCAATGCCCACGTTTGTGCAAGATGGAAACCTGGTCTTCTTCGCCGCATTCAACAAACACATCGGATTTTACCCCGCACCCACCGGTATCGAAGCATACAAGAAATTATTGGCTCCCTACAAAACGGGCAAGGGGTCGATCCAATTTCCCCTCGACAAACCCATGCCGCTTAGCCTCATCACTAAAATTGTTAAGTGGCGGGTAGCTGAAAATAAAAAACGGACAATAGAGAAAAGCAAGAAGTAAACCTACTCCTTCCACTAATTTCTTTTTGACGCCACGAAACACGTGAAGCTCAACTTTTACATTTAATATTTTATATTCTTCATTTTACATTCCCTGGATCTTTCTTTCATAGGCATGCACGAAAAAAGCCCCCCGTTATTCACGAAAGGCTTTTTAAAGCGTGGAGAATATCGGAGTCGAACCGACGACCTCTTGCATGCCATGCAAGCGCTCTAGCCAGCTGAGCTAATTCCCCAATCATTAAGAACTCAGGCCCGAAGAAAAATGGAATTCAAATTTCTCGCGGGCGACAAAAATAGGGCTTTTGCCCCTTCCCACGACTACTAAACCCTGATTTGTTGAACACGATAGGCCGAAAATAAAAAGATCTTCCAGGGATGGAAGATCAATATTCAATTATAACCAGATGCTTAGTTCTGCTGGGGACTCGCTGGAGTAGAGACAGCGCCGTTCATAGTAGCGTTCTTCTCTTTCCTTGCTGCCCTTGCATGAGAATTATTTTTTCCGAAAATTGCAAAAAGTTTATGCAGGATCGAATCCTTCTTTTCAGAAATGACATGTGACGAAAAATTCTTCATCAATAATGGAACTATCGTTTTCATCACCCAGCCTGCACGACCAAGAATCAATTTTTTTACCACAAGGTCAATCAATGTATTCGCACCCATGTTGAGCGCCCAGTTTCCTCCCGTATCCTTCGTCACCAACTTGCTCGCTATACCAAAGACAGAACGAACCGGCGCCAGCTCAGCCTTTATATCGCGAAAATCCTGGTGAATCATTTCCTTCTGAGATTTCAAAAGGGATTGAAGTCGTTCCTTCTCATCCAACAGGTCTTTGTAGGTAGTTATACGTTTAGTCATAAAATCTGCGAATGATTATGTCTCTGAAATAAGGAAATATGATCTGCTTCTTTATCGCAACCAAAATCACCATAATTAGCAGGAATATTCCGGCACCCACAAGAAAACCTGCGGAACGGTTATCCATCAGATTACCCAACCACCAGCATAATGAAATGCCGGCGAAGAGAATAAAGAAAAACCCAAAAACTGAAATGATGATTGCTGCAAGCACACCGGAAGTAACATTGGTGGCTTTTTGCGTAGCATTTACGACGGTCAGTTTATAGAAAGTATCAGCAATACCTTCAACGTGATCCATCAGGTCAACTGTTTTTTCTTTAAGATCTTCCATTTGAATTACAGTTTCAATGTGAAAAAAGAAAAAATAAAGCAGGCGGAATTTCCACCTGCTCTATTTCCAGCATTACTTAACTGTAACTTTCTTTGGCCTTATTAGCTGCTTTTGATGCTTTGTCTTTCACTTCATCCATAGCATTCTCTGCTTCTTCTTTGCCTTTATCCCACAGGTGGCCGAGATTATCTGCCCAATCGCCTGCAGTCTTGCGCAATTTTGAACGCATTTCAGTTCCTTTTTCAGGAGCTATCAATAAACCGATCACAACACCGGCTGCAGCTGCGCCGAGGATACCTAATAGAACTTTACTTGAAGTTGACATGGTAATTTATTTAAGTGTTAGGGAATAGAGTTGTACACAAAAGCATAAAAAACCATACCAAATCAAGCAATAACATGAATCCGGTGGACAAAACAGTTGGGGCTTTTACGATCGAAAGGCTAAAAACTTAGAAATAAAGCCTATAAACAAATAACCCTGCCTAATGCAGGGTTATTTACTTTTATCGTTATTACGGCTGTGTGTCTTATTCTCCCCATATTTCATCTTCACCTTTCAACCATTTCTTCACCTGGTCAGTCGTAATGGATTTTGGCCTTTCGAGTGCATAACCCAGCGCCCTATCCCAGCAAAGACTCGCCAATACACCAAGGGCACGGCTCACGGCAAATAGAACTGTATAAAATTCATACTCTTTCATTCCGTAATGAACCAGTAATGCGCCGCTGTGTGCATCCACATTTGGCCAGGGATTCTTGATCTTACCCATCGATTGTAAGATCGGGGGTACCGTCTCATAGATTTTCCATACCGTATTCACCAATTTATCATTGGGAAGATGCTTTTTCCCAAACTCCATCTGGGCAGTGAAACGGGGATCGGTCTTCCGTAGGACTGCGTGTCCATAACCTGGCACAACCTTGCCGCCGGCGAGTGTAGCTTTTACGTATTCTGCAATCTGCTCGTTGGTGGGCTCGTCGGTTCCCAGCTTCTCCTGCATCTCGAATATCCACTTGATCACCTCTTGGTTAGCCAACCCATGCAGCGGTCCGGCGAGTCCATTCATACCTGCCGCATAGCTCAAATAAGGATCGCTCAATGCAGATCCTACAAGATGCGTGGTATGTGCCGATACGTTTCCACCCTCATGGTCTGCATGAATAGTCATATATAAACGCATCAGCTCCTTGAAGCTCTCATCCTCATATCCCATCATGTGTGCAAGATTACCAGCCCAGTCCAGTAATCCATTTGGCTGAATATGCTCGCTAAACTTGTATTTACGACGATATACATATGCGGCAATACGAGGTAGCCTGGCAATCAGGTCCATCGCATCGTCATACATCGGATTCCAATAGTCTTTCTTATTGAGTCCTTTAGAATACTCCTTGGAGAAATTACTCTCCGTCTGCAAAGCCATTACTCCAGTGACGAACATGGTCATCGGGTGCGTACTCAGTGGGAGCGCATCGATCGTGTGAAAAACGTGGTTGGGGACGTGGCTGCGACGTTGCCATACGTTCGTGATATGCTGAGCATCATCTTCGCTAGGCAGATCGCCGATCAACATCAGGTAAAATAATCCTTCGGGAAGCGGTTCGCTACCTCCTTCAGCCTTCGGCAATTTCTGCTGAAGCTCGGGAATGGAATAACCGCGAAACCTGATACCTTCCTGGGCATCCAGCAAAGAGGTTTCGGTGACAAGGCCTGTCATTCCGCGCATTCCCTGGTAAACCTGCGAGAGTTGAACTTCGCCGATCACCTTGTTTCCGTGTTCTTTCAGCAAGTCTTTGATCTCTGCGTTCACTTTTTCAGCTTTTGCCTGGAACCTATCTTTAATTATACCCATGACAGCTCGTTTAGAAAACTATAATAATTAGAGCGCTAAAGGTAGTTAATGACGTTGGTGCAACAAAAAACGAAGGAAGAATGTTTAACGTTTAAGGGATCTGGACGTTTAACGTTTAAAGGTTTAACGTTTAACGTTCTTTAAATGGATCTCTCCAAAAGTCATCGATAGTTTTTAGATCGAATGGCAATGGAAAGTTCGACCTGAACAACGTTAAACGTTAAACCCTTAAACGTTAAACGGTCCTCACTTAGGCGTACGCCTGTACATCCAGTAAGCAACAACGGAGAAGGCTATGTTGGGTAACCACGCGGCCAGAAGAGGTGGGAAATTTCCTTTCGTGGCGAACACGGTCGAAAACCGGTCGGATACTATAAACAGGGCGGCGATGATGATCCCCAGGGCAAGGTGCATACCGCTCCCTCCCCTATTTTTACGGCTCGCAATGACCACGCCGATAAGTGTCAGAAGAATAACTGTTGCCGGAGTAGCCGTGCGCCGGTATTGCTCGACTTTGAGAGCACTAAGACCCTCCCGTCCGCGCGACTCTTCGCGATTGATAAACGCAACCAGCTCGGGTGTAGTTAGCTTGTCTTTGAGGTATTCGTCCTTCCTCAACTCCTCCGGCTTCAACTTCATTTTTATGGTGACTTCAGGATAAAGCTTTACGGTCTCTCGCATGCTGTCGACGGTGCGGATCACAACGCTATACAACTTCCAGTCATTGGTCGCTGTATCCCACTTGATGGAGCTGGCTCGCAGGTTGTAGACTACCTTGTTATTCTTCACGCGTTCGAGAGAAAAGGCACTCGCCGACTTCGTAGTCGTGTCGTAATATTTGATGCCGATATAGGTATTGGGATCGATACGCAGGTAGAAACAGTTGACGCAACCATATTGCTGCCCTCCCCGCTGGTTGTTCTTGTCTATATAAGTCGTCTGGAAATCATTTTTGATCTCATTGGCCTTAGGAATGAGATACCGGTTGCCGTACCAAAGCATGACTGCAAGTAGAGTGCCACCTACGACATAGGGACGAAGCATCCGATTGTAGCTGGTGCCACTGGCCAGGATCGCAATGATCTCTGATCGCGTGGCCATACGGCTGGTGAAAAAGATGACGGCAATGAAGACGAACAGTGGAAAGAGCAGGCCCCAGATAAATGGGACGAAACCGAAGTAATACTGGCGGATGATCTCGACGGTGCTTAACCCGGTGCTCACAAAGTCGTCCGTCTTCTCGCTGCTGTCTACGGCTACCGCTATTACCGTGAATAGCATCATGCAGAAAAAGAAGGTAACCAGGAACTTCTTGAGTATATACCAGTCGATCTTGCCCATTCGTGTGCAAAGGAAAAGAATAATCCGGGAATGAAATGTGAAAGATGTGAATGGTGAGTTGAGTGGTCAGTGGTCAGTAGTGAGTGGTTTCCGAAAGACGTAGAGTCTAAGTGAATTGAGATATATGGCATCTCCCGTCTATCGCCTCCCGTCTCCCGTCTATCGTCTCCCGCCTATCGCCTCCCGTCTCCCGCCTCCCGCCTATCTACTCCCACCTGGAGGCATAGGCACGACCTTAAGAGCCTGGCGTTTCTTAAAGTCGTTCCATCTTTCGTTGTTCACGGTATCGATCGCGAAGAACTTTCTGAGTGCCCCTACATCCCGCTGGGCCCATTTCTGCTTGATATCATCCTCAATCTTCTTCAGGCTTTTGTTTGACAGCACCCAATTCATTGGCACCTCGCTTCCCGTTTTCTGCAAGGGAAGTATGAAACTTTCACCGCCCAGTGACTTCGTGTACTTTTGAATCTGTGACAATGCGGTGGTAGCCCTTCCATTTCTTGTATTGTAGATACCGTATAGTATTTCTGTAAACTCGTTGGCAAAACTTATATCGTCTGGTGGTCCATCGTTGTATTGGTTATACTGAAGAATGAATACGAATGGTTTTATCACTTTGCCATACTTCCGTTGTTGTTCGATTGACGAATCTTTCCATGCGAGGGAATCGAATACGGGCTGCAGGGCCTGGAGTACCTCCAGCATCGTGCCGGTGCCGGTATTCTCCACGTAACCTCCATCGAGGTAATGAAACTTCTTGCCCTCGTCCTGCACAACGGCTGCTGCCGGTGAAAAAAGAGGAAAACGTGAACTGAAATTCGTCATAGTACTATAGTTGATGCCGCCCCGGATCTTGTATGCCATCAGATCCCGCTTAGCGGCAAACGACATGCTGGCATCGGGGCGCACATTCGTCAGCCAACATTGTTTCCCGGTCTCCGCCTCGGTAGTATTGATGAAGAAGGCTGGTAGCGATGGGTTATTGTCGTTATATAGCGATCGGAAGTCGGCAGAGAAAATGTTTCGCCCATCAGGCTTGATCACTTTCTCAAACCCGTGCTCCCATGCTTTTTCGAGTACGACTGCCCTGTCGAATTTTTCGATGTGTACCGGCACGAACAGGCTCACGATATCGGAATAAAACATTTTACCGATAACGGGAGACAAGTAATCCTCATTGAAGAACGCCTTCGTGAGAGTGCTATAGGAAGTGTCCTGCTTCAGGTCACCTTGCTTGGAGAGATAGGCGATTGCATTGAAAAAACTGATGCCTAATCCACCACCGGATACTCCCGAGTAGGCATAGACAGAATTCTTAACGTCTATGTTGTAATGCTTCGATATCGAATCCTGAAGGAAACTTAGCGTTTGAGCAGCAAAAGCGCCGGTTCGCAACGCGCCACCTTCTGCGCAGACAAACACTAAAGGATAAAAGCGGGTTGCCGTATCACTCTTCAGTGTGTAGAGGCTGTTCATTGAATCTTTCTGGTATTGGTCGAACCATCTCAAGAAATGCTCCTTCAGTGAAGGGCGGGTATCTGCACCCGAATAGCCAGCGGAATTGTATCGTACTGGATGGTCGTTGTTGAAGCAGGAGGAAAATATCAACCCTAGGAAAAGAATAAAACGTAACGACACGCTAAAGGACCGGAACACCGCGAAGTCCATGTATAGCAATCCCGCGTATAACCCGCTCCAGCAACCGAATGCGATGACCACCAGGCCCGGCGCGCCTATCATCGAATAGAATTTGATGGGAAGGAAACAGATGGCGAGAAAGATGACTAGACTAAGTAGACATATGACACGCAATTGAGCGTGTAGTCGTTGGTAAAAATGGAAAGGGACGCTATAAATCCACTTATAATTTCCTTCCAGGTCGTCTTTCGAGTCGTCGTTGTTGTCGGTAAACTCCTCGAAGTCGAATTCCGCGGGTACACGTGTACCTTCCTCGATGTACAAGGGATTCTGGGGAAATTTATTACGATCCTCTTTGCTCGCGTTGAGAAAATTATCACAGAAAACCTGGTAGGGACCCCTAACCTTATTGGTAAAGTTGGCCGGCTTCCGCAGTATGAATACATAGCGGTTATAGATGCCAAGTAGTTTGTTACACCATTCCCGTTCCCTATCGGGCAGGAGCATAAACTTCTGCAGGGAATTCGGGTTTGCCCGCCATTGCTTTCTCTTTTCCGAGAAATAGAATTTCACGACGAGACTGAAAACAATATAGAGACAAAGGGCGGGTATACCGAAACCCCAACGCTTCTCACTTTCGGTAAGTGAAGTGTCCTGCAGGTAATTGATGAGGAAGCCCAGAAGCACGATCAGGAAAGGCATCATCAGGAAAAAGTCAGCGACAGTCTTCTGTACCGCCTTTCTCCATAACACTCGCTTGTCGGAGAGGCTGTTTCCGGAGTTATCGGTAACGTATATCGAATAGCGTGTACCGTATTCAGAAACGACACTCCAGAATACCGTGCCGACGAGCAGGCAAAAAAGATTACCCACCTTGTAATGCAGGATGTCCTCTGCAATGATCAGCAGGATATCCTTGCCTTGCGGCAGCACTGTGAACACAACAACTGCTACGAGGTTGAAGAAGGTGAACATTCCTGCGCTTCGCAGTACTGCGACGAAGTCTGATAAAAGATATCGAGGCTGGATGTCTGACCTTGCCCTCCAGAGATCGGAGAGGATAGTATAGAAGTGGCGGAACAGGAACTTGAGGAAATCCCTGATGCCGGAGGTGAGTGATTCGAGAAACTTTCCCATGAGCGGGGTTTGGTTGGTTGGTTGGTTGCCTGGTTGATTGGGTTGATTGGGTTGATTGAATTGGCCCGGGACCAGGTCTGGGGCAAGCCTAATCAACCCAATCAACCCAATCAACTAACCCACCCAATGATCTCAACAAAAAAATCCTGCCATCGGTAATCGCTTACGGGTGACAGGATACTTACTCCGGAAAGGTCTGAATTTTCAAAAAAAGCTTAATGATTAATGGACTTTGACTGGCCCCATTTGTTATTTAAAATTGCGATAAGTAAAAACTCAAAACAAGAGTTCTTTAACCTCTTTCCTTCACCGTTTTTTCACTGTCATGGTACCCGTTTTTTCACCCTTTGCATGATTCTATATGGGAAATACGAAACCGTTCTTTAACTTGATGGGACAAATCACCAAAATCATTTTTTATGGCAGGACAACCTATTCCGATCAGTACAGCCGAGGACATGATCAAAGACTACATCACATACATGCGTGATCTTGGAGTGGATATGGCCAACCAGACGCAGAGCGTTACGTTTACAGGAACCGACCTGATGGACTGGCTCAACCAGGTAATGCCACAAGCAGACGAGTTGCGTATTTTCATGGGTATGTATCCGCACGCACATCCACATGCGGGTCGCACGACGGTGATACTATGGCCCTATAAGAATGGCCAACCGGCCAATGAAAGCATGCAACGCGGTGGTGGCCCAACGGAACCTTTTAATGAAGGAACAGGACAGCCCTGATGAGAACGGAGATTTTTTTTCCCTATCTCGCTAGTATACTATTCAGCGCCATAACGGCATTTGTATACAGGAAACATCTTGGCAGCAGAAATCTAAGTATTATGCTGCCATACCTGATCCTTGTATTCATACAAGAATCCATTCTTGGGATTGCAAGTTTGCTTGAATATTATACTTCGAATGCCATAGTTTATAATATTTACCGGCCAGTCACAGTGATGATTTTCGCATTCATCTATTACCATATACCGATAATGAAACCCCTTCGGAAGGTGATATTGTGGATCACTGCATTTTACTTTGTAGTCATTGTTGTTAATTACCTTTTTGTAGAGTCGATCTTCACCACCAGTAGCTATCTCGTTCTTGCAAGAGGATTTGTGATTACGATGTACGGCATCCTGTTTCTCATGCGTTACTTCCATCTCGACAATCGCGAAGAAGAGAAATACTGGCATCCTTTGATATGGATCACAACGGGAATTGTGATTTTTTACCCGGTAATTAGCATCTCAACAAGTTTTCAAAAGTATATGACTTCCGAAAGCTTGTATGGCTTCAAGCTCTATCAGGTGATCCCACAGGTAATGAGTATTTTCATGTACAGTTGTTTTAGTTATGCATTTTATTTATGCCGCAGGAAAAGCTAGATTTTGTTTTACCCATTCTCTTCGCCAGCTTCTTTGTACTGTTGCTGATGATGGCTGGCTTTATGCTCTTCCGTATCTATCTCAAGCGGAAAAATAAGCTGCTGCTGGAAAAAGAGCGGATGCGTATTGAATTCGAACAGACACTTATGCAGTCGAAGCTCGAGATCCAGGAACAGACCTTCCAATATATCAGCCAGGAATTGCACGACAACATCGGCCAGGTATTAAGTCTGCTTAGCATCAACCTCAATACACTCAATGCCCCCGGCGACGAAATTAAGATCGGTCAGATGGATGAACTCCTTGGGAAAGCACTTATCGACCTCCGTCATCTCAGTCACTCCCTCGACGCTGATTACATCCGCACTAATGGATGGGCTGTGCCTGTAAAAAAACTGCTGCAACAACTCCAAAATACCGGCAAGTATACTACGGAAGTCTCCATCGCTGAAGATCTTCCTCCACTCGGTAAGGACCGACCTATCATCCTTTTCCGAATGATACAGGAAGTGGTCAATAACATTACACGCCATGCCTTTGCCACCCTCATAAATGTATCCGCCCGAAAGCAGGGCGAGGTATTGCTCATCACGATACAGGACAATGGGAAAGGTTTTGATACGAAGCTCTCATCCGCAGGAGCCGGTTTACGTAACCTGGAAAAGAGGGTAAAGATGATCAACGGCGACCTTGACATAAACTCTGAACCTGGAAAAGGTACTCTCATTACAATTTCCATAAAAATTGAACCAATTGAATAAACGAACCACACAGATCGCACTGGTAGACGATCATACCTTGCTGCGCAACGGCCTCGCGGCACTTGTAAATTCCTTTGATGGTTATTCGGTACTCTTCGAAGCTTCAAATGGCAAGGACTTCATCAACCAGCTGAAGACCTACGATGCCCCCGACATCGTTTTGCTGGACATCACAATGCCAGAGATGAACGGCCTGGAGACTGCGGAGTGGATAAAGAAGAACCTTCCTGATTCAAAGATTCTCGTGCTAAGTGTGATGGACATCGATACCATGATCATCAGCATGCTAAAGCGTGGAGCGCGTGGCTACCTCCTGAAGGACAGCAAGCCTGCGGTATTTCGCCAGGCACTCGACAGCATCCGCGATACTGGTTTCTTCATGAATGAACTGGTGAGTAACAAGATGCTTAATTATGTGACCCAGTCGAGCGACAAGGGACAGGAGGTAAATCTTATTTCACAGCTATCGGAAAACGAACTCACTTTTCTGCAGCTCGTATGCACGGAGATGACATACAAAGAGATCGCGCAGAAGATGGAGTTGAGTCCTCGAACGATAGACAATTACCGCGACGACCTGCTGAAGAAATTGAAAGCTCAATCCCGTATTGGCCTCGTGATCTTCGCCATCAAGTACGGGCTATACAAACTATAACCTCGTCTTCAGTACCTCGACCATCTCGCGTTTCCATGGAGAAAAATCGCCTTCGATGATATGGCGTCGGGCCTCACGCACCAACCAGAGGTAGAACGCAAGGTTGTGAACACTCGCCAGGGTGAGTCCAAGAAACTCCTGTGATTTCATCAGGTGGCGCAAGTAGGATTTTGAGTAATAATTACTCGCCACACAATCGATGCCTTCATCGAGCGGGGAAAAATCGAATTCCCATTTCTTGTTATCGATATTGATCACTCCCTTCGTCGTAAAGAGCATTGCATTGCGGCCATTACGAGTAGGCATCACGCAATCGAACATATCGATGCCCATGCCGATACATTCCAGGATATTCCATGGCGTGCCTACTCCCATCAGGTATCTCGGGCGATCGGCCGGCAAATGCTCGCAACACCAATCGCATATTTCGTACATCACCGGCTCCGGCTCACCTACGCTCAGTCCACCAATTGCGTTTCCAGTTGCCTGCTTCGAGGCGACATATTCGCAAGATTGTTTTCGCAAATCCTTATAAGTTCCGCCCTGAACTATTGGAAACAGGTTTTGGGTATAGTCATATTTATCCGGCGTGGAATTAAATCTTTCGAGGCAGCGATCCAGCCAGCGGTTAGTAAGATCCAACGAGGTCGAGGCATACTCCCGCTCACATCCGCCCGGTGGACATTCATCGAAGGCCATGATGATGTCGCCACCGATGGTGCGCTGGATATCCATTACCACCTCAGGTGTGAATAGATGCTTCGACCCGTCGATATGCGATTGAAAGGTGACACCCTCTTCATTAATCTTCCGGGTTCCGGCAAGCGAAAAAACCTGGTAACCGCCGCTGTCGGTGAGTATAGGCCCATGCCAGCCGTTGAATTTGTGTAAACCACCAGCTTTTTCAAGTACCTCGAGCCCGGGTCGTAGATAAAGGTGATACGTATTGCCAAGGATGATCTCGGCCTTTACATCATCGACAAGCTGCTGCTGCGTGACGGCCTTTACGCTGCCCGCCGTACCTACCGGCATGAATATCGGCGTCATTATCTCACCATGATCCGTGGTGATCCTGCCGGCTCTGGCCTTTCCATCCGTTTCGGTATGTTGTAGCGTAAAAGATAATGCAGGCATAAAGTCGTGCAATTTACGGGGCTTAGGGGAATTGGAATTGGGAATCGGGAATTACGAATTGGGAATTGGGAATCGGGAATTACGAATTCGTAGAAACTTTTCAAATGCAACGCCCAATTCCGGATTCCCGATTCCCAGTTCCCAATTCCCGATTCCACCTCTCCAATTGCTAACTTTGCGCCAATGCCAACCACTAACTGG
>JACMKU010000110.1 GCA_014379965.1 Chitinophagaceae bacterium | reverse complement strand
TTCCCTGACGCAAACACTCCGCTTATGGAGCGTGTGTTTTTGATGTTTTCCAGAGGATTACTATCGAGTAAGACGAGGTCGGCCTCCTTTCCTGTTTCCACCGTTCCAGTTCTATTAATGATGCCGAGGTATGTGGCGGGATGAACAGTGGCTGTTTGCAACGCCGCATATGGAGTCAACCCTGCTTTGACAAAGGTCTCTAATTCATCATGGATCGAGAAACCGGTTACAAGAAACCATTCTGGTGAGTCGGACCCTGCCATTAAGGGTACACCCGCTTTCCATAGTTCCTTCACCATCTTCTTTCGCAAATAGACGTATCGCTCACGGCTCTCTTTTGCAAATCCCAGGTTGTTATATCGTTCTCGTATCTGCCACCTCTCTTCAAGCAAATGAGAAGGTATGTATGAATAGTCAGGCATCTTCCTGATCTCCTCCTCCGTCCTACCCTCCCCGAAACTGGAGATGAAGAAATGATTGGTGGGTGTGACGTAGATACCTGATCGCTTCACCTTCGAGACAAGCTCAGCCAGTTTGGACTCATCGAGGAAGGGGACCGTAATCCAGGCGCTCTTCCGCCAAATGTTCATGTCCGACACGCTCTGACCATGATTGTAACTGGTATCGGGTAAAAGCTGGTCGATGAATTCATCCATGTGTTCGATCTGCATCCCCGACGCGAGGGCTGCGGTCAGCCTCACCCCTGGCCCTACGTGACCAACAACCTTGATCCCTTCTGCCTTTGCGGACTTGATGACTGCATCGAACACTTCCCTCGTCAGCATGAATGTGAGTTTAATGGCATCATACCCGAGTGCTTTGTATTCCTTCACAGCCGAGACAGCTTTCTCAGGAGAATCTGCAATCTCATAGTTCTTGAAAGCGGGTGGCCATGGCCATCGACCAACGAACTGCGGACTAGCGATGAACAATTCGGGACCTATCCATTCCTTCTGCTTCACCTTCTCCCTTGCTTCGAGATATGCCGGGTGTCCGGCCATAATCCTGGTTGTGGTGAGACCGTTTGCCAGCATCGTCTTCAGCTCTTTCTCACAGCTGTTGATGTTGTCGCCCTGCTCATAGAAGAAATGCGCATGCATGTCGAACAATCCTGGCATGATATACTTCCCGTTACCATCAATCACCACGGCATTTTTTGGAGCAGACAGTCGATTTTGATCACCCATATCAACGACCTTACCATCTCGGATGTGGATGGATTGATGTGGGATAGTTATATCCTTGTTCATGGGATTACGGTCACGTCCCGGATGAAGTAGCTGTTTTGTGAGAGAACCAGGAGGCTGAAGCTCGTGGCGCAGAGTAAGGCAATTGCTCTTTTCATGCTATCCTATTCAGTGTTCCTAAAAGTACCTATCTGCATGAGCAAGGGAAACCGATATTTGATAAGCGGTGGTGCAACATGTAAAATTTATTAAAAATAACCCGCACTTAAATTGCTAATCAATATGAATCATTGTAATTTCAAATCCCCAAAAAACCTTTATCGGCATTTATTCATTTAACCTCCAAATCTTATTGTATGGCATCAAAAAAGAAAGCAAAGCCGGCACCACGTAGGAAAGTAGCTAAGAAAACAGCCAAGAAAAAATCGGCTTCTAAAAAAAGATCCGCACCAAAAAAGAAAGCTGCGAAGAAAGTAGCGAAGAAGGTTTCAAGGAAAAAATCTGCTCCGAAAAAGAAGGCTGGTAAAAAATCGACAAGAAGACCTGCTGCAAAAAAATCAGCGAAGAAGTCTGCGCCGAAGAAGAAAGCAGCTCCTAAAAAGAAAGCAGCAAAGAAAACCGCTAAGAAGAAAAGCGCTCCGAAGAAAGCAGCCAAGAAGGCGGCTCCTAAAAAGTCTGCTCCCAAGACTTCATCAAACAGGTCAGGTCTATCCACAACTGTTCCAGGAAGGTCTAACTCCGTAAACCAACCAAAGGCAAAGCCTCGGGTTGAGGAAGATGAGCGTAAGATTCCACAGGAAGAGCCTACACCACAGGAGCCAGTGGAAACTGATGAGACTACTGACATGGATGTTCCTGCTGAAGGAAATACCAATGGCGAGCCCGAAGACGGCGAACCAGAGAGCAAGGGATTCTAAATGAGCCTCATTACGATATTGAATCGTCTCGCTATGCGGGGCGATTTTTTTGTGCCATAGTTTGAAAGTTTAAGGGTTTAAAATTTTAAAAGTTGTGATTATCGAAAAACCACTTCAGTTATAGTGAACTCCTAAACTCTTAAACTCTTAAACCCTTAAACCTTTAAACCCACAGTCAAAAAAAAACCACCCCATACTACGAGAGTACGGGATGGCTTCGAGGATTGTTGCTCTTGTATCTTTTACACTCTGAAGTGAGCGAAAGCCTTGTTGGCTTCAGCCATACGGTGAGTGTCTTCTTTCTTCTTGAATGCTGCGCCTTCACCTTTGCTGGCGGCCACGATCTCTCCGGCTAACTTATCAGACATGCTACGACCGTTACGATCGCGGCTGTAGCGAATAAGCCACTTGATGCTGAGGGAGATTTTCCTGTCGGGACGAACCTCTGCAGGGATCTGAAAGGTAGCACCACCGATACGGCGGCTGCGAACTTCAACAGATGGGGTAACGTTAGCTAATGCCCTTTTCCAGATCTCATAGCCATCTTCGTTGGTTTGTTTGGCTACCTTATCCAGCGCATCGTAGAATATGTTGAATGCTCCACTCTTCTTTCCTTCCCACATGATGTTGTTGACAAAACGGGTAACCAGCTTGTCATTGAACTTCGGATCTGGTGCTAAAGGGAGTTTTTTTGCTTGTGCTTTACGCATGTCTTGAAATTATTTTACTAGTAAACTTTTTGACCAATTCAATCCCGGATCATCTCACTATTACTGTTTCAAACCTGACTGGGGTCCGGTGATGCCCAATCAACCCCGGATCAACTTCACTTATTTCGATTCAATTTGATTTGGGGTCCGGGGCGGGCCCAATCAACCTATCAACTACTTCTTCGCTTTTTCCTTCTTTGTTCCGTACTTAGAACGGCTCTGTTTACGGTCCTTCACACCTGCAGTATCCAATGAACCGCGGACGATATGGTAACGTACACCTGGTAGATCCTTAACACGACCTCCACGGATGAGTACGATCGAGTGCTCCTGAAGGTTGTGTCCTTCACCCGGAATATAGGCGATCACCTCTACCTTGTTTGTTAAACGCACCTTGGCAACTTTACGAAGAGCCGAGTTGGGCTTCTTAGGTGTGGTAGTATACACACGGGTACATACGCCACGACGCTGAGGACAGCTATCCAGTGCCCTGGATTTGCTTTTCGCCCTGATAATTTCTCTTCCTTTACGAACTAACTGTTGAATAGTAGGCATTATGAACCTTTTATTTTTGGGAGGGCAAAGGTAAGGGAGACAGGGCAAAGCGCAAAAAAAGGGGCGGGGTATTTGTGAATTTCTTTCCTACTGTTGTTAACATTCTTAATCGCGAGTTGATTAGGTTGATTAAGTTGAATGGTTGATTACGCAAATAACAGAGTTAATTTGTTGATTATTTGAAGGATAGCAGTCGATTGACTAACTGAATCAACTTAATCAACCTAATCAACTAAACCGCCCACATCCACCCATACCTATCCTCCCTCCTCCCTTCCCGAATATCTGTCAGCCAGCTCTTCACTGTCGGGCAGGCTTTCCATTTGTCTGTATCGAACTCCATCACAAAGTCCTTATATCTCAGTTCCCTGATCATCGTCACGGTAGCTGCCGTACCCGTACCGAAAACCTCTTTCAATGAACCGTCCTTATACGCTGCGATGATCTCATCGATGCTGAGAGTCCTCTCCTCTACCTGGTAGCCCATTTCCTTCAGCAAGGTGATCGCACTTTGACGGGTCACTCCTTCCAGGATCGTTTCCTGCGAGAGATCAGGCGTAATGGCTGTATTGCCAATGATGAAGAAAACGTTCATCGTTCCTATTTCCTGCACATATTTATGCTCGCTGGCGTCCATCCACAATACCTGGTCGTACCCTTTCTTCTTCGCCTCCGCCGTCGCCAACATAGCCGCACCATAATTTCCCGCCGCTTTCGCATAGCCAACTCCACCTGACGCAGCCCTGCTGTATTTTTCCTCTACGTAGATCCTCATGGGGGCGCCATAATACGGTCCCGTAGGACTAAGGATGATCATAAACTTGTAATTATCCGATGGACGCACTCCGATCAATTCGTCCGATGAGAACATGAATGGACGTATATACAGAGAATGATCCGGTTTCGATGGTATCCAATTACGATCGAGACCCACCAGTTTCTTCATCCCCTCCATGAACAATTCCTCAGGTACCACGGGCATCTGCATTCTTTCCGCGGAGATATTGAACCGGCGGAAATTATCCTGTGGACGGAAGATGAAAGCGTTCCCATTCTGATCCTTATAGGCCTTTACTCCTTCGAAGATCGCCTGGCCATAATGCAGAGCCGCAAGAGATGGGCTCATCAACAACGGCTGATAAGGCTTGATCTCGATATTCTTCCACTCTCCATTCTCATAATCTGCCTCCAGCATATGGTCGCTGAAATAACGTCCGAAAGGAAGATTATCCAGGTTTAGATCCTGTAACTTGCTGCTTTCCGCCTTGTTAATTGCAATATCCATGGCTACGGTCATAATAGATTATTTTTGACCGGGCAAAGAAACAAAAAAGGCAACTATATACGTGTTGGGACAGCAAGTATTTTTTAACGAGTGTTCGTAGGAGATTTTTTTACTTTTTGCCTTTCTTCTTATCCCCTGTCACCGGCGGTTTCTGGGGTATTTTCCCTACTGATACCTTTATAACGTCCTCAAAACTACCTTCTATAGCTAGTTTGGAGTCATATTTTTCAGCCCGCTTCTTCTTGCTTTTTGCCATATTATAACGTGTGATGTTATAAAATTACCGAATTTAAGTACCTTTACAAAACCACAAAGGGCAACATAGAAATGTCGCCCTTTGTTCCTTGGTCGTCGTCGGTTGGTAGCGTGTATGAAATCCGGTTTATGAATCCGGTCATTTATACTACCCCTCTAACGTGGGGTTGGCTAAAATTCTGGCGCAACATCCGACAACAGTATTATTTGGGGGACTCGTCCCCCTTATTTTTTTCCTCGTTTTCAAGTCTTATTCTCAATAGTATTCCGCCTAATTGATGTTCTACAATCTTGATGTCATTTTCTGTAATTTCTTTAGGATATGCAAATACAGCAGTTTGACCCTTGGTTATATGTATAGGTATCCAAATATGGTTCTCGTATTTGGAATTTTCCGTGTATTCGTTGCTATGTATGACGGTGGGTAAGTGGTTTTTTTGCCCATCCCCCGAGTTGTCCTGTTGTCCGCCAGGATCTGATTTTTCGTCATCCTTTCCGTTAATTGTGGGAATGACAGGCTTCGAGGGCATTGCTGAAGTTAATACACCCCTAGAATCGAGTAGCTCAAATTCCTGCAAATTATCCATGAAAATTTGCGCTGCTTTGGTAGCTATTTCCTCCCGCAATCCAAACGATCTAATAAAATGGTTTTTTACTCCCTCCTGTGGAACTACATGGTATTCGTAATCTTTGAACAATTGTTGATATGTCTCAGGGTTTTTTAGGCTTTCAATTACAGCCGACCTTTTTTCATCTTCATTTCTCGGGAGATATAATTTCTGAAAGTGATCGTGGACTTTATAACCTGTTCCATGTTTCAATTCAAGTAATTTATACTGTTGTCCAGAAGATAATTGTAGTTTGATACTGTCTGGTGACAAGCCGTGAGCGGTAGCTATAGCCTTATTTGAATGGTAGGTGGTGTGTCCTAGTTGATTATACACCTTAGCTACAAAATCAATCATCGTCTTCAGGTCCTTTGATACGTAAGAAATACGCCTTCTTCCGTCATTAGGCTGTTGACTCTCATCCTCTAAGGATGGGTTTCCGTTGACTTTTTCTTCATTCATAATTTGGCAGTTTAATATTATTTAATTAATTTGCACCCAATAAAAAAGTGGACGACGAGGGAATCAAACCCTCCGGCGCTTGGTGGGAACCCGGCCTCCGTCTAATCTGAATCGCCCACGTTTTTTATCATTCAACTAATAGAGCGCTTCTTTGCCGGCCAAGCGAGAGAGCGCTTTCTTAGTTACTGCCTGAGAATGGGTATCCGGTTTTCAATATAGTCCCTCCACTTCCCTTTCACCTTCCCGGAATCATAGAGCGTGAGAAGATATCCATCCGACACGTCGGCCAGTCGTTGTCCCTTCTTTTTCCCAAAGGGCATTATCGTATCGTCAGTGATTTCCAAAGTGAAGTAAAGTTAAAGTCACTCATCGGAATTCTGGATTTCCAAATGTAAGGCACAATCCACAATTGCCCTGGTGTGCGGATCTGCTCGAAAGTATGCCTCCATGACGGCTTTTGTCGTTGTGTCTTCCCGAAGGTCCCAACGCATGTGAAGGAAATCGTCCAGCGTCATTTCGTACGCAGTTGCCAGGGCTATTAGAGCTGGCAGCTTCGGCATGGCCCGACCTTCCTGGATGGCACCCATCGTCGCCCTGGTGACTCCGGCTATTTGCGCGGCCTGTTTTTGGCTTAGGCCCTTCTCACTACAAAATTGGT
>JACMKU010000109.1 GCA_014379965.1 Chitinophagaceae bacterium | reverse complement strand
CACTATTCACCATTCACTATATTTGCCTCATGGCAGAAGATCTTCACATCGTAGTTGGAAGTAAGGCCGAGCAGTACAGCTCGCTTCTCCCACAGATCGGTGCGCTATTGGAAGGCGAAACCGATCTCGTCGCCAATCTCGCCAATGTAGCCGCTGCGCTAAAGGAACAATTCGGTTGGTTGTGGGTTGGTTTTTACATCGTCAAGAACAATGAACTGGTGGTAGGTCCTTTCCAGGGACCAGTAGCATGCACTCGCATTAAGAAAGGGCGAGGAGTATGTGGTACCAGCTGGGCCGAGGCGAAGACAATTGTTGTCGCCGATGTCGAGAAGTTCCCGGGGCACATCGCCTGTAGCAGCTTATCGAAGTCGGAGATAGTAGTTCCTATAATCAGGAATGGCGAAGTGATGGGTGTCCTTGATGCCGATAGTGTGGAGGAAAACCACTATGATCAAATTGACCAACAAAACCTCGAACGGATCGTGGAACTGATTCAATGGTGAAGGATGCAAAGGACTGTTTCAATCATTGTGATGGGGAGAGTACAAGGTGTCTTCTTCCGCCAAAGCACACGCGAAAAAGCGGTGTCGCTCGGAATTAAGGGAGAGGTGAGAAATATGCCTGATGACACCGTTCACATCGTTGTGACAGGATCATCGGAGAAGTTACAAGAACTTATCACCTGGTGCCACCAGGGACCCTCACGAGCAAAAGTTACTGATGTAAGGGTGGAAGAAGTTGAAGATCGCTCTTTCGAAAAATTTACAATCGAACGCTAATATATCAGTCATGAGAAACATGAGAACATTAATCTTCGTGCTTACCATCAGCATCAGCTCCGTACAGGCCCAGGACGCGAAATTTACCGAAGTATGGCGACCGGAACCACGAACAGTACTGCCTGGAAAGAGTCCCAGCGATGCACCAGCCGATGCAATCGTGCTATTGAATGGAAATGATCTTTCACAATGGGAGAATGTTTCAGACAAGAAAACGATCAAATGGCGTAGCGGTGATAACGCAATGACGGTAATAAAAGGCGGCGGAAACATTCAAACTAAACAGAGCTTCGGCGATTGTCAATTGCATATCGAATGGCGCACACCTGCGGAGGTTAAGGCGAGTGGTCAAAACAGGGGCAATAGCGGAATCTTCTTCATGAGCAGGTATGAGTTACAGGTGCTCGACAGTTATGGTAACAGGACCTATAGTAATGGCCAGGCGGGGAGTATATACAAACAACACATTCCGCTTGTAAATGCAAGCAAGGCCCCGGGAGAATGGCAAACCTATGATGTGATCTTTACTGCTCCCCGATTTAACGCCGATAGCAGTGTTAAATCACCTGCCCGCATTACTGTCTTCCAGAACGGAATCCTCGTTCAAAACAATGTCGAAATTATTGGTAGTACATCAAACGTGGGCATCGCCCACTATATTCCACATCCCGAGAAGCTGCCGTTGATGCTACAGGACCATGGCGATGAGGTGAGTTTTAGGAATGTGTGGGTGAGGGAGTTGTAGGGGTGTTGGATCCAGGGCCCTCGCTCTCGCTTTGTTTCTCGTGAAGTACGATCTAAAGCCCTCGCTCCCGCTCTGTTTCTCGCTCTGTTTCTGTTTCTGTTCGTGTTTCTGTTCCTGTTTCTATTCCTCGCTTAAATCAAAAAGAGGAACAGGAACAGTAACAGGAACGGGAACAGGAACAGGAACAGAAACAGGGTTAGAGCGAGAAACAGAGCGAGAGCGTGGGGGCTACTTTCCCCGCAGATTCGTAAGCATATCTGTTACCATCCCCCCCAAATCATACTCCTCCTTCCATCCCCAGTTCTTTCTTGCGACGCTATCGTCGATGCTTTGTGGCCAGCTATTGGCGATGGCCTGGCGATAATCGGGTTTGTAATCGATGGTAAATTCAGGAATATGTTTCTTTATTTCGGATGCTATCTCCTTCGGGGAAAAACTCATGCCGGCCAGGTTGTATGAGGTCCGAATGGATATTTTGTTCACTGGCGCTTCCATAAGTTCGATGGTTGCCCTGATCGCATCGGGCATATACATCATTGGCAGGTAAGTGTCTTCGCTCAGAAACGAGGTATATTTTTTTTCTTCGAGGGCTTCATGAAAAATTTCAACTGCATAGTCGGTCGTACCGCCACCGGGCGCCGATTTATATGAAATCAATCCCGGGTAACGCAGGCTTCTTACGTCTACCGCGTAGCGTTGAAAGAAATAGTTGCACCAGAATTCACCTGCATACTTACTGATGCCATATACCGTAGAAGGTTCGATGATCGTCTGCTGCGGGCAATTCTTCTTGGGTGAGGTTGGGCCAAATACCGCAATTGACGATGGCCAGTATACTTTATGTAGTTTCTCTTCGCGTGCAATGTCAAGCACATTGAGAAGTCCCTGCATATTAAGGTGCCAGGCGAGGTTAGGATTTTTCTCACCAGTGGCGGAAAGTATTGCCGCCAGGAGATATATCTGTGTAATGTTTTGGCGGATCACCTGCACATGAAGCATTTCCTTGTTCATGACGTCAAGGCTGACATAGGGCCCTGTTCCTTCCAATAGTGGATTCTGTTCCCTAAGATCCGACGCGATCACGTTGGCATTGCCATATATCTTTCGCAATCCCAAGGTTAACTCCACCCCAATCTGACCGGATGCCCCAATGACAAGTATTTTATCCTTTATCATAAATTCGGCTTATTCATCAAAAGTAAATTGCAAACCCTAGAATAGAAAATGTAAATGGAACGCAAGGGCTGAATGATAGAATCAGGCACAAAGGATTATTTTTGCCAAATGACAAAATACCTCCAGGATCTATTTGCCGGGCAGCAATACGATGCAAACAATTTCTTCCTGATCGCAGGTCCCTGTGTGGTGGAAAGCGAGGAACTCATCAATGAAGTTGCTGACAAAGTACATGGCATTTGCAAAAACCTGGGCATCCCCTATATCTTCAAGGCCTCGTATCGAAAGGCCAACCGCACTAGCGGAAATTCGTTTACAGGAATCGGCGATGAGCAGGCTTTGAAACTCGTAAAAAAAGTCGGGGAGAAATATAAAGTACCAACAACTTCGGACATTCATGCTCACGAAGAGGCTGCCATGGCCGCGCCGTACATCGATATCCTGCAAATCCCCGCCTTTCTCTGCAGGCAGACAGACCTGCTGGTGGCGGCGGCAGAGACGAAATGCATTGTAAATGTGAAGAAGGGACAATTCCTAAGCGGTCCGGCGATGAAGTTCGCCGTTGAGAAAATAAGGAATGCCGGAAATGATAAAATTATTCTTACAGAGAGAGGAACGACGTTTGGTTATCAGGATTTGGTCGTCGATTATCGAAACATACCCTGGATGCAGGAACATAATGTACCGGTAGTGATGGATGTTACGCATTCACTTCAGCAGCCAAACCAAACTTCAGGTATCACTGGAGGAAATCCTAAACTGATCGGGACGATTGCAAAAGCAGCCATTGCCGCAGGCGCAAACGGATTATTTATTGAAACACATCCAAATCCTTCTATTGCGAAAAGTGATGGAGCCAATATGTTGCGATTGGATTTGATGGAGGGACTATTGGGGGAGTTGGTGCGATTGCGGAAAGCTTTGGTTAGTTGATTAAGTTGATTGGGTTGATTAAGTTGTTTGAGCTTAGGAAACCCAATCAACTTAATCAACCCAATTAACTTAGTCAACTCAAATAACCTTACCTCAAATCAACCTCTTCAACACCCGGGTACTTCTTCTTATCAAACGCAAAAACATTATCAGCCATAGCTGAATTCGTCTTGATAGTGCTAACAGTATAGGTGTATTTATTGCCTGCGTTTTCCAGCACCCTGGTGCTATAGATCGTCTTAGCAGACTTGTCTACTTGCAGATAAACCTTATGGAATGTCTTACTCTTATCGGTTGGTGTCATTTCGATCTCCTGGATCGTCCTCGCTCCAACTTTCTTTTCACCATTCAGCAGGTATAAAAAGTCCTTATCATAGAAATTAGTAAATAACTTCTGGGGAGTAATACCGCTTCCACTCGCGTCGATTGAACTGATGGTTACTTCCTTGGCGTTCTTATCATAGTTCCACACAGTCTTGCCATCTGAAAAAATTTCCTGTCCACCAAAACTCACTTTATACTTCGTACCCTTCATCCAGATCGTACCAGATTTTGTCGACATCACTTTTCCCTTAGCATCCTCAACCTTATAAATAAATGTTGCCTGAACAGAGGAAAACGTCTTGAATTTTGCGCTTACTGCATCGAGAACCTGCTTCGCCGCTGGATCATTCTTTGCATTCTTTGCCTGCGCGGTCACTGAAAAACTAAGTCCGATCAGAGCCACAATTGTAAAAAATTTCCGCATTCTTAATGTTTTATATTTAATAAACTTTTTGTATTCTTTTAGACCTCTTTCGAAACGGATTTTTTCCGGCACATATGGGTCTTTTTATTAGCGTTACACCTATCCAGACTGGCAATCATCGTACCGGGTTGCAAGGGCCAGACTTTCTTTAACAAGCCATAGGTGTAATCGCGTAATTCCGGAACAAATATTAACCCTGACCGGTCAGATGTTGGTCAAGCTCAAATTCTGACTTAATTAACACATCTCTGGCCTTACTGCCCTGATTCGGCCCCACAATGCCTGCCGCCTCCAATTGGTCCATCAACCTGCCCGCGCGATTATACCCTAGTTTCATCCGCCTTTGTAACAACGAAGTCGATCCAACCTGGTTCTGCACAATCAGGCGTGCCGCGTCTTCGAATTTCGAGTCCCTGTCAGTAAGGTCAAATTCTTTCCCCTCTAGTTCCTTTTCGTCTACATATTCGGGCAGGAGAAAGGCCTGGGGGTATCCCCTTTGCTTGCTGATGTATTCCACAATCTCCTCTACTTCGGGCGTATCAACGAAGGCGCATTGAAGTCGAGTCACCTCGCCATGGTGAGAAATCAGCATGTCCCCTTTTCCAATTAACTGTTCTGCACCGCCGGTATCCAAAATTGTCCTCGAGTCAATTTTCGAAGAAACCTTAAAAGCAATGCGGGATGGGAAGTTGGCCTTGATCGTTCCGGTAATGATATTCACGGAAGGTCGTTGTGTCGCGATGATAAGATGTATACCTACCGCACGCGCTAACTGTGCGAGTCGCGCGATTGGCATTTCGATCTCCTTTCCTGCCGTCATGATCAGATCGGCAAACTCATCGATCACGAGTACAATGAACGGAAGGTATTGATGACCTTTCTGAGGGTTCAACCTGCGACGAATGAACTTGTCGTTATATTCCTTGATATTCCTTGCACCGGCCTCTTTCAGTAAATCATACCTGTTGTCCATCTCGATACAAAGGGCGTTAAGCGTATGCACAACTTTCTTAGTGTCGGTGATGATTGCATCCTCTTCGCCCGGTAATTTGGCCAGGAAATGTTTTTCAATATGTCGATAAACGCTTAACTCTACTTTCTTCGGATCGATCAGCACGAGCTTAAGCTGGGAAGGATGTTTCTTATAAAGAAGGGATACCAGTATTGCATTCAATCCAACTGATTTTCCTTGCCCGGTAGCTCCGGCCATAAGCAAGTGCGGCATGCTTGTCAGATCAACTATGAAATTATCATTATCGATCTTCTTACCTATCGCGATTGGAAGGCTATGCGTATTATGTTGAAATTTTTCGGAAGCCAACAATGTCTTCATACTCACGACAGTCTTTTTCACATTCGGCACCTCGATACCGATTGTTCCTTTACCTGGTATCGGGGCGATAATCCGTATCCCAAGTGCGGCAAGACTGAGAGCGATGTCGTCTTCCAGGTTCTTAATCCTGGAGATGCGAACACCAGCAGCAGGGACAATCTCGTACAATGTAACGGTGGGTCCAACGGTCGCGCTGATCTTCTGTATCTCGATCGAATAATTTCTAAGTGTCGCGATGATCTGGTTCTTGTTATTCTCAAGTTCCGTTGCATCCTGGATGATCTTCTCGCTACCATGAGTCTCGAGCAAGTTCAATGTCGGATACTTATAGTCACGAAGATCGAGCGTAGGCTCATACGGCGGCAGATTCTCGAATACTTCGCCATCATCATCCTCTTCATCCAGTGCAGCCTTTTCGGGCACCGATTTGATTTCCAGTTCAAGGTCAGTACCCGGAATTACTTTTGGCTCGGGGACCTTCGGCAAGGTAACGGGCGGCTCTTCGTGTGTATGCATGATATCCCTGACTACCTCTCTCTCCACGGGAGACTGTGGGTCATCGACCAGTTCTACGGGATCATCCTTTTCTGTTATAGTTAATTCATGTAAGGGTTGTTCCGGCTGGATGACGGGGACCATCTCCCCATTCGCCTTGTTCCTTCCAGCTTTCTTCCCCAGGTTCGTATCTATCGAAAGCTTTGCGTCCTCGAGTTCTTCCACATTATCCACGCTATTTTCCAAATCCGTCTCTGGCTCCGCAGCTAATTTCTTCGCAGGCAGATTAAAGTTGGGATTAAACTGCCAGATGAAATATCCTACGGCAAGCAGAAAGAGTACCGCGGCCGTACCAACATTCCCGAATACTCCTACCATCCAGTCGCTTATCATAACTCCAACACCTCCCCCGAAACGAAATACGCTGCCTGAGAGAATAAAGGCGAGAGATACCGAAAGGACTAGTAGTCCCAGGGTAACATATTTGAGATTCCTCCAGATGGAAAACACGCGACGGTTGACCAATAGGTTGATGCCGATAACAAAGAAGAATGTGCAGATTAGCAATGACGCGATCCCAAAGCCTTTATAGATAAAAAAATGGGAGACAAATGCCCCGAGGCGGCCCAGGAGGTTATTGACCCTAACGTTGTCGTCTATGAGGATCGACGTGCCCGTGCGGAATACTTGTGCCTGATCTTCCTTCCAGGTGAAAAAATAGGATATGAATGCGATGAAAAGGAATATTGATACCAGGAGTGATACGGCGCCCGTGATTTTCCAGGTACGCTCGTCATTAGCCAGGGCCTTCCAATTGATACTCTCCTCTTTTTCCTGCCTGAACCCCTTTGTGTCCGTTTTCTGTGGCTTGTTCCCGGATTTCTTCGCAGTGGTCTTTTTCTTCTTATTGGACATGGGTGCAAAGATAATATAGAACCCGGAAGTTTCTCGCGAAGGCGCTGACGGTTTCACGCAAAGACGCTAAGTTTCGCAAAGACGCAAAGGAATTCATATAGGACGCAATGGGTCAAGGAAATAAAACAATTCTTCGCGCTATGCATGAAGCCCTTTGCGTCT
>JACMKU010000108.1 GCA_014379965.1 Chitinophagaceae bacterium | reverse complement strand
GCCTCCGAGAGGCTTTCCGAAGAAGTGGCCGGCGGCATCATGGCCGAGATCGGCGCGGGGCAGGATTTCTGGGAGGCGGTCTACGAGCCGTACTCGCAGAGCAGGATCTCCCGGGACGTGGTGCGCCTGGTGATCGAGAAGAGCCGGGCGGCGGCGGGAAAAAGCATGCCGGAGATAGCGAAGCACCTGAAGGCCGTCACCGGCGACCCGCAGGAGGATGAAGAGGAGCGGAAGCGGTTCTTTCGATTCAAGAATTTTCTGTATAAAACCGTGCGGATTTGAAGGTAAGGCTTGGATAGAGACCGCGGCGAGTTCTCGCGGACTGGCAAATCGCCGTCGGGGGCGAGATGGTTTTGGTGAATAGATTTCACCTTCTGCCTAAGGCTATTTAGTATGGTGTCCCCGGAACCCCCCGGAAGTAACAACGCACAACCAGGAGGCAAGCTTTTCTCGGGGCTATAGCAGAGGGAAAAGACGCAACCAACATTAATATGTTACAGATGTTACCTACGTCCCCTCAGCCTCCCATACCTGGAAGGAAGACCGACCACAGTTGGAATAGAGTGAGGGTGACAAGCTGTGCGGTGCATCGGGTCGAATCTTACTTTCTTTGCTCGAGCGTTCCGCGGCTTATAATGCGCATTTTGCCATCGAAAAGGGCCGTTTAAGCCATCAAAGCACCCATTTAAGGCAGCTTTAACTCAAAGATTCCCGAAAGTTAGCTTGGTCCGACCCTATTTGCTCTTTCAGATTGAAGTGTATAAAATGCTCGGTAAATTGAGTCCCAACTAGACGACGCACAAACACTTAACTTCAACCTCGACACCAGTGGAGGTAACAAATGAAAATAGCAGTGCCATCTCCTGTGGTCCCCCCTGACAATCCATTTTTGAATGATAAGCTGAAGCGCGAGCCCTTCGCTAATGCTCTATCAAATCTCGTTCAAAGTCTCGATGATCCGACAGTCATTACAATAAACGCACCATGGGGAGAGGGTAAAACTACTTTTGCTAATATGTGGCGCGCATCACTCAAGAACAAGGGTTGCCGGTGCATTTACATTGATGCATTTGCCAATGACTATGTTGACGATCCTTTTATAGTTTTAGTTGGCGAAATAGCCTCTCATATACAAGAAACATATTGTACCGACCATCCAATTTATACAGCAGTCGAGTCGCTGCTCAAGAAAGCTTCCCATGCTGGGGTGAAGTTGCTTAGTTTTGGAACAAAGATTGGTTTGAAGGCAGCAACTCTAGGGATACTTAAAAATGATGACTTCAAAGAGATGGGAGATATTAAAGATGCTCTCACAAACGATTCCTTCGACTTCGCGAGTGATTTAATTGAAAACAAACTAAGATCGCATCGTGCCGATGTTGCATCCATAGAAGAATTCAAGAACACCCTTGCGGATTTTGCGGAGCAAATAAAAAGAGATACCTCATTCCCTCTGATACTCATCATTGATGAATTAGACCGATGTAGACCGACGTATGCCGTTGATTTCATCGAAAAAGTTAAGCATCTTTTTTCCGGCAGAAATATTATTTTCGTTTTAATTTTGAACAAGTTGCAACTTGCTGCGGCAGTATCCTCAGTGTATGGACAAATAGATTCTATCTCTTACCTGCAGAAGTTTTTCACTATTGAGACTTCCCTAACCAAGTCCGATGACATAATCAGCAACGACTACAAAACATTCTGTAGCCACATATTTTCAGAGTTAAACATCGACGCAGGTAACGAAGTTGGCGCACTGCAGTCCACTATGATAGGGATTTCAGAGGTTTTTTGCTTGTCACTCCGGGACATTGAAAGATGCTATTCTCATATTTCTTTGTACTATGCTGCTAAGCATAGTTTCAGTTTTACTCCACTGGTCCCTTTAATGATCATCATAAAACTGAAGGACCATGACGGTTATAATTCAATTCGATCTGGCACAAGCTTTGGAGAACTACAAAAAATACAGGCCTATCAGAAACTAGTCAGTCAAAACGCTATTCTAATAAAAAATCGAATTAACAACATTATGCCCATGTTGCGGTTTTGTACATTGCCAGAAGATGAGTACAAGGCCATACCAGACGAAAAACAGGTAAAACAATACCAATCCCTATTGTGGGATTACAACGTGGAACGCGAAGAAATCCTGCCAATGCTCTGCAAGAGGCTAGAAATGTTCAAGTTGTATCAAGCATAGACTTTACGTTTGAGGCCTTTATCCCGTCAGAGAACGTTTTTCCTGAGATCATGCCGCTGTCAATCGGCGTTGAAAATCGACCCAGCGAATAGGCATCGGAATACCGGAATCCAGGTCGACCAAGGAAATGACGAGACATCATTAGCGTTAAATAGATCTGTCCCGGTTTCAGCCAAGGCAGAATGCCGAATCTTTAACCGAAACCCACGACCATTTACACAAAAAGATTTACAGGCCCCTCCCCCGGACCTCGCGACCATGCCGTTCTCAGCGCCCTCATCAAAAATCCTCCTCCACCAGTACATTGGGCCCCTCTTCGCGAGGGAATACATGCTCATCATTTATGTGAAAAAGCATACGCTTCGTCTCCATCGCCGGCACACACGAGTATGTGCTATAGACCTCAGGGGGAGCGCGTTGACGAGATCGTCCTCACCGCTGGTGTCATCACTTTATTCAGCACCTCATCGCTTGAAATATGGCAGCACACCAAATTTATGGCAAAGCTCTCAGTAATGCGGGATTGTTGAGGAAAAGCTGTGTAACACTTAACTCTAAGAGCAAAAGACCATTATTAACTTGCCCGCCAGACAAATATAAACTAATTTATCTGTGCAAATGCCATAGCGTTTTAATGTATCTGGAAGTTGGCAGTAAAAGCCATGATTCCAGGCATGCGGAATGTAGCGCCTGTTGATGAAAGGTGCGTATGGAAAGTGATGACTATTGGCGAGGTGAGAAATGAATTCAGTATTTCAATCTCTAGACGGGTGGAAACCTGTATGACATTTGCCGACTACGAAGTCCCGGTTGCTTACTCAATGGTCACATTGGCGGCGCAACTCTCTGCTCCAAGCTCCCATCCGGTTCAGGGGTTTGTATGCTACTGGGCCGCATTTAATAACATTTACGTCACAATAGCGGATAAAGAGGGGAGGAGAGCCCAACTGAGGAGAAACCGTGACGGTTCGCTCCGTACACGTGCAGTGGGCTGCGTCAACATTCCTGAAGTGAGTCCGATGCGAGAACGTGATCAGATCGACCTAGCATTCTTGAATTTCACGGACAAATTGAAACACGAACTGGTTGACCACCCAAATACAAGGTTCTTCGTGTATCGCACCCCATACTGGCGAGGGCAGCCAATTGAGAATGACGCTACAGGTCAACGTCTGAATGGCGTGCTAAATGTGGGTTACACTCTGGATGCTGCCCTTCCAATCTGGGCGCCAATTGACACTATAATGTTCGAGAAATACAGCGAAGTTGCACGAGACTCAGAAACTCGCGATGCGCTTGCACGCCAGGTATTGGACATGCTTTACATCGTTCGTAACAATGCGTTTCACGGTGGGAAGAGAGCTGACGACGCAAATGATCGTGAGGTTCTTGAGAAGGCGTTGCCACTGCTAGCGATGATCGTTTGTGCCTTCTTACGCACTTGATAAAAATCTAGCACGTTGAGGACGTGGTTGGCTGATGCCGCCTTTCTTTAAAGAGTGAGAACCGCGTGAAAGCATGTGATTGCTGGTGGAGGACGACAGATTGCCCATGGAAAAGGAACGCGTAGTCAGGGGCAATTAAACATCCGGAGGAGGTATATGGACTTTGAAAAGGTGCTTCCTCCTATTATTTCAGGCTTCTTTGCATTCGGTGGGGCGTACCTTGCTATTCGTTCCCAACGAGATAACTGGTTGCTTCAAAAAAGAGCAGACGTTTTCTCCCAGTTCCTTACTGACTTTCTCGAGTTTCGCCAAGAAGTAGTATTTACGGCAGATGATGAACGGCTTTGTATCGCACAAGAGAAAATAAACACATCCGCCAACAAAGTTTGCCTTTTCCTGTCCAAAACTACGAGAAAAGAATTCAGAGATACTTTTGATGAATATATGAGGTTTACTCCTGATTTTTCAAAGGCTACGAATCTTATCGGAATTAAAGAGAGTTATGCGCCTAAATTTGAACTTGAACGTAACTTCCAATTGATATTTGAACGGGTTCTTTGTGGGACGAGAGGTAATTGCTCATGGCTGAGTTTTTTCCGTTTTAAACAGAAAGGCATGTCCGAGTAAAAAACGTCGATGGGCAAGCAGACGCGCTCTTAATCGTCGGCTTTAAATTAGAAAAAGTCAAGGAGAAGTAGCCGCGATGAAAGTTGCCTATCATTTTCGTGCAGATCATGAAAGTCTTCATGGTGTATCATATGTCCTTGCATTGCAAAAACAGATATTTACACTTCTACTTGCACATCGCACTTTGGCTCTCTCCACCAAGATTCTTACTGGAGATTTGCTCCTAACTCAATTAGCTAGCAGCCTGTCGGTCTTGCTCTGAAGCTCAAGCGCAAGTCAGCCAGTCCATTTTAAGAATTGACAGTTATTCGATGTGTGACTCTCGGCCGTCATCGAAATCGGCAATATACCCTCGATTTAGAGGGCACAATTCGCTC
>JACMKU010000107.1 GCA_014379965.1 Chitinophagaceae bacterium | reverse complement strand
TCACCGAAGACGAACGCTTCCTCATACTCAGTGTCTATGAAGGAACTAGTGGCGGGGAGCTTTGGTATCGCGACATGAAAAATGGTGACAAAGCATTTAAACTACTTGTAGAAGGATTCAAAACGGAGCCGGACGTTATCGATAATAAAGGCGACAGATTGATAGTACGCACGAATGATGACGCTGCGAACTACAAGGTGGTGCTTGTCGATCCACGGAAACCGTCAAGGGCAAATTGGAAGACAGTCATTCCGGAGAAACCGGAAGCATTGCAGTCGGTTAGCACTGGAGGCGGATACTTATTTGCTAACTATCTAAAGGATGCATCTACAAAAGTATATCAATACACTTATGATGGCGTCTTGGTTAGGGAAATACAATTGCCAGGCATTGGTACCGCATCAGGATTTAGCGGTATGAAGGATGACAAAGAGTTTTTCTACACTTATTCCTCTTACAGCTCGCCGCCTGCGATTTATCGATATGACCTCGCTAGTGGCAAATCGGAACTGTTTCGCAAGACGAAGATTAGTATCAATACGGATGACTTCGTCACGGAACAACACTTCTTCGAGAGCGCTGATGGCGCGAAAGTACCAATGTTTATTACCTACAAGAAAGGCATGGTGCTGGACGGGAACAACCCCGTACTAATGTATGGATATGGTGGATTTAATATTCCCATGACGCCAGGGTTTAGCATAAGCAATGCATTCTTCATTGAACAGGGTGGCATCTATGCAGTAGTTAATCTACGCGGTGGGAGTGAATACGGTGAGAAATGGCACAAGGCAGGAATGTTGGAGAAGAAACAGAATGTATTCAACGACTTCATCGGCGCAGCTGAATTTCTCATCAAGAAGAAGTATACGAATAGCCAGAAAATTGCCATCAAAGGTGGCAGCAATGGCGGCTTGTTAGTGGGTGCGGCAATGACGCAGCGGCCAGATCTTTTCAAGGTGGCCCTGCCAGCTGTAGGAGTGATGGACATGCTTCGCTTTCATAAGTTCACTGTCGGCTGGGGCTGGACAGTGGAATATGGCAATGCAGACTCTGCTGCCCATTTCCCTTTCCTTCATAAATATTCTCCCTTCCATAATCTAAAGCCAGGCGTACGCTATCCGGCTACACTGATCACAACCGCCGACCATGATGATCGTGTTGTCCCGGCGCATTCATTCAAGTTCGCGTCACGGTTACAGGAGTACAACACTGGGGACAATCCCGTGCTCATCCGTATTGATGTAAATGCAGGACATGGTGCGGGCAAGCCGACTTCTAAGCAAATAGACGAAGCCGCGGATGTATGGAGTTTTGTGATGCATAATCTCGATATGAAATTCGAAGACGATCCGAAAATGGTGAAAAAAGATAAATCGAAGGAGCCAAAGTCCGAGGCAGGCGAGACAAAAGAAGCATCGCCTGCCAAGAAGAAGGCATTTTAGTGGGGCGCTGACTTTAACTTTTTAAAAGTACGACCTCGCTACGCAACCTAAACGAATGAAAATTCTTATCACGGGGGCCAATGGTTTCCTTGGTCATTATCTTACCGAACAACTATTGCGAGCTGATCATTTGGTCATCGCTACTGGTAAAGGCGAGTCCCGGTTACCGTTTGGCGGGAACTCCAATTTTCTATACCAGAGCATGGACTTTACTGACCCATTCTCGGTACATGATGCGATGACGACACACGCCCCGGATGTAGTCGTTCACGCAGGGGCCATGAGCAAGCCTGATGAGTGCGAGCAGAATCAATGGCGTGCTTATATAACCAATGTCGAGGCCACGGTGACGATGTTGGTCAACGCAGAGGAGCATCGCTGCTTCTTCGTCTTCATATCAACTGATTTCGTATTTGATGGAGAGAAGGGAATGTATTCAGAAGACGACAGTCCAAACCCCGTTAATTTTTACGGAAAGACGAAACTAGAAGCAGAGGAAGCGGTTTTCGAATATGAATACGATTGGGCGATCGTCCGTACGGTGTTGGTCTATGGTAAACCGCAGAGCGGAAGATCCAACATACTCACAATGGTGAGAGAGAAACTCGACATGGGCGAATCATACAGAGTGGTCGATGACCAGGTGCGTACACCGACATATGTGGAAGATCTCGCCTCTGGTATTGTTTCGATCATTGAGAAACGAGCTAAAGGCGTGTTCCACATATCGGGTGAGGACACTCTCACGCCTTACCAGATGGCCTGCGAAACGGCGCAATTACTTGGACTTAATAGTTCACTTCTAACGCGAGCGACAGCAGCAGATTTCTCTCAGCCGGCTACGCGACCACCCCGCACAGGATTTGTAATTGAGAAGGCAAAAAAACTCCTTGGGTACAAACCCATTTCATTTTCGGAAGGACTGAGGCGGACGTTTGAGTGAGCGGTCAGTAGTCAGCGGTGAGTGAGAGTGAGTGGTGAGTTGTCAATGGTGAGTGTACTCCGTAAAGCGAATTTTCCCTGTGCTAGGAACAATTAACGTTGTAGAGGCTACTCACTATTCACATGCTTTGCTTCGCTCGCAATGACAACGCACGACTCACGCTACTCACCGCTGACAACTCACTTCTCAAAATTCTTCTCCCCTGCCAGAATAGCCACCGGTAGATCATTTTCCTTTGGCGGTATCGGGCAATTATATTTCCCACTTACATAAGCGCAGTAGGGATTATAGGCCTTGTTGAAGTCGATGATCACCTTATCACCACTAATGTCGTTGAAGGTAAGATCGATATATCGCCCGGCAGTATACGTCACTTCGCCTGTGGTGCGATCGGTGAATGGCAGAAACAAATGCTCACGATATTCTTCTACAGCCATCAGCTGCTGCGATTGATATAGATTTAGTGTGACAGTCGTGTCGTGAATGCTGAAATGTAGTTTTCCATACACCCGAAATACCTTCTTCATAGTACCGGAAGTGGGCATACTGAACCAGGCGCCATCTTTCACGCGTTGGAAACGAGCAGTCACAACATACTTGTCGTTGATGGGAAAAAACTTCATTTGTTTCTTATCCTCTCCAGTTACCACCTGGTGTTTATCCACGTAGTTCTTAATGTATACTTCCATGGAATCATGATATAGCGTCTGTGCACCAGTAAAAAGCGGAGAGAGTAGTAAGGCGATCCAAAGTGCCAGGATTCTGTTCATCTCCAAAAGTAAAGAATATTACTTCTCCCGCAACCTGAGGGCGAGTGACAGAAAAACGAGCACAATGGAGAAAAGTAGAAAATGAATATTGACAAGGCTTGCCAGGAAATTTTCGGAAAACAGGAGCGTGATGACGTATAGGCATCCTATCGAAACAAGAGGGAGAACAAATTTGATCGCGAGTACGTTGACCTTTGTGCTGATCAACAACCAGAAAGTTGCCATATAAACAAGTGCGGCCGGGATGCAGAAAACGGATTGACCAAAGAATAGTATGAGATACTGTTGAATTGCCGGCAGATTGAAGTTCGCGTTTTCCGTCTTTGTCACGATCGACCATGATATGGTGAGGATTGGGCTCACCAACACGGCAAACACCCATACCCTGAAAGGATAAGCGATCAGTGGATGACGGGAGCAAGGGTATTCATAATAGGCGTGGTGTTGCATCGGGTAGTTGGACCGCTTGAATGCGATGTGAAGATATAACGGAGAGGGGAGGGAGGGTAGTGTTTGGGGAATTGTTAAAGTGTGGTAGGTTGATTAAGCTGGAACCACTAATCAATTTATTCAACCCAATCAACTTACTCCCCTCATTCAACTTCCCGCAAGGGGCAGATGCACCTCCGCCATCATACACCTCGCACTGCCGCCGCCATTTGATTCTATTGTTGTCAAAGATGAATGTATGATTTTATTATACGATTCAAGTTTCTGCTTCTGGTCATTGGTCAGGGAGTTGAAGGCTTGGGTAGACATAACTAATAGCTTTCCACCGTTCTTGTTTTCTACCTGTAGCATGTTCCCGGCGAAATGATTCATCTGGTCAACTGTAATATTCACCAACTCTTTTCCGGAACCAGAGATAATCTTTCGGACCTTCTCATTTTCCCCTCTGTCTGGGATCGAGGCGAGACAGATGACTACGTATTTGTCACCAACGGCCATCATAACATTCGTATGGTAGATCGCTTTTCCATTCCCATCCACGGCGTGAAATAATACGGGCGTATATCCCATCTGCCTGGAGAAGTCGATCAGGGCTTTTTCATGCGTCCTTGGAGATAGACACGCGTAGGTTATTTTATTGTCCCGGTCTAGCACCATGCTTCCAGTTCCTTCGAGGAAGATGTTTTCCTTTTCGTAGTGACTGAGGTCTACCTTCTTTCGAATCGTAAACTTGGTCTCTATTGCATCCATCACATGCTGTTTCCTCTCGGCTCTTCTATTCACTGCGTACATCGGGTATAGCAGCACGCTTCCGTCGTGGTGAAAAGAGATCCAGTTGTTGGGAAAAATAGAATCTGGGGTATGCGGAGAGGGAGTGTCATCCACTACGGTTACATCCACTCCATTTTCCCGCAGTACGCTCACGAAGTCATCGAACTCCTGCAAGGCTACGGTTTGCGTATTGCCCTGCTCACTGTTGACCTGGAAAGCGTTGTTAACTGCCGTCTCAGCGTTAAAGCCAAAATTCACTGGCCGGATCATTAGGAGATGGGAGGTGGTCTGCATCGAAGGCTGGAGTCGCGAGGCGGGAGTCGGGAGTCCGAAAGTCCGAAAAACGGAAAGACCGAAAGACCATCCTCTGTATCGACAATTTATTATTTGAATGAAAAAGTTAAGTTCAAAAGAGTAGACATTTACTTTAAACAAGACGTCTCCCGCCTCCCATCTCCTGCCTACCGCCTCCCGTCTCCAGTCTCCCGCCTCACTCCACATCTTCTCTCCACAACGGCATACTCATACAATGAAATCCCCCGCGCGCCCGCGAGAGTTCTGCAGAAGGCATAGTGATTAGCGTATCCTCCATGTCTTCCGCAATGATCTCGCCGCTTTCGAGCTTCGCTACGAGTTCGTGAGCATGGATGATAGTGAAGCCGGCTTCTTTAAAGGCTTCGACTGTTTTGTCGTTGCGATCGTATCCTAAAACCACGCCCTCTTTTAATGCCAGCAGGTTGCAGGAATCGGTCCATTGTTCTCTCGCATCAAAAGGGAATTCATTATTCCCTGAATAAATGAACTTCACCTTTCCTTTTACTCCGTGGTCATTCTCGCTGATATCAATGAGCAATTCCTCGAGGTTATCAAACTTAATCGGATCAGAAGGATCCTTCTTCCTGAACTGTGTTATTTCAATCTTATCGTCTTTTCTCTTTCCTTCCAGGATTCGTTGTACCGGGTCTGCGTCTTCCTTCTTGATCGACTTCCTGGAGAAGTTCCCTAGCATTACCCAAATGTTTCGTTTTACCTGCGTGAATATAGTATCGATATGCATGTAGTCCCTCTTCTTAGGGATCTTCAATACCGTTATCTTCTTGACGATATTCTTTTCAAACAATACATTGATCACCTGGCGAGCCGCTTCCTGGCTCGTTCTTTCGCTTAAGCCGATTAGTAGATGGTCCTTCGTGATCACCATGATATCGCCACCTTCCAACGTCACTTTCTTATCGTCGCCTTCCTTTGGAAGCAGGAAGTGATGCCAGGTATCGGGGATCTCGATCACGTTATCCCTATACGAAGCGAACATTGGATGATTGAAGAAGATGTATTTTACCAGTAGCGCCTCGCGTGTCCTCGCTTTCTTCGCTGGCTTATTTAAAAGGATGTAGTCATTAATTACTATCCCGATGTCTCTCGTAAAAATAAGATTGGGTACCGGCGGGAACAGCATCACTTCGGCGCTCGTGGAACCACTGATAAATACTGTGGCCAGCTTCACGGACGAGAGTGAAGCGAGATCAATTTGCGTCTGGTAGGAACAGTTCTCTATGGCGCACACGGACGCGATCAACTTCAATTTAATCTCGTGATTCTCCAGGATATCGCTAAGGAGCCATTGCAACTCAACTACTTTATCGGAACGGAAGAAATCAGCATGCCCGGGTTTATAAAAATTGAAGTTATTCTCTGGGTTATCTACATCTGCAAGACGTCCCTTGATCTTTTTAGGATCGAGGAAGTACAGAAGTAGTTTTGTGTAATAATCATATTCCTTCCTGCGAATCGTCTCCAGGTGAACAATGTCCTCGAACAGCCAGTCCTGGGCCTTGGAAGGGACGACTTTACCCAGCCCGCTATCAGGGCTATGCACAAGTAATCGCTTCAGTGTACCTACTTCAGAAGTAACAGATATTTTGTTGCTGTTCCTGGCCATTAGTGTCCTTATTTTATTATTCCTTCTCTACTTTCCTGAACTTGATTAAAGGCAATAATCACTCATGCGCAGCCAGTAGCGGCACCGAAGTATGGAATGCGAGTTTTTTCGTGTGACTTGTACTGAAGAGGCTGTTAATGAAAGAATGATTCTTCGGTATGATGATGATAAGATCTATGTTCCTATCTTTTGAGAATTGCTCGATCGCTTCGTGAAAATCATTCATGCCGATAAAGTAAAACTCCGGATTGAATTCTGAAAACATGGATTGCATCTTCGCTCTTTCGGCAAGATAGTCCTCCGTAAGGGCCACATAATGTTCATTGTCTACATTCACTATATGGAGCTTGGCATTAAACAATTTCATAACCGTCTTAATAGCAAGTACGGGTGTAGTTCCTTCCACATTCTTAAAATCCGATGTCAGGGCAATATTCTTCACCCCGTTATATCTCGCAGTAGGCGGAATTATCATCACCGGGCATACGTTCTCCTCCGCCATTTTCAGTGTGTTGCTGCCTGTCAGAAGTTGCCTCCATTCTTCTTTCTCAGAGATCCCCATTATGATTAGCTCCGCATTCTTCTGGTGAGCGAGTCTTCCAAGTGAATCAATGAGATCGTTTCCATATTCCTTTATACACTCAACTTCTTCGGACGTACCTTTCTGCTGTAGCTCAGCCTTTAAGCTCTCCAGGTAGTTGCCCGCTGTCCCGCTCTCTTTTTCATCAGTAAACATATTATATAATATCACCCGGGTGTCGGTCTTGCCGTTCATCATAGCACCTGCATAGCGCGCGGCATTCAAAGAAGTCTCCGAAAAATCAACAGGGACGATTATGTTTTTCATGTGTATAGCGGGGTTTGATGTGGGGCAAAGAAACAGAAAAAAAAAGGCACGGCAAACTATATCAGAGAGGTGAATGGTGAGTTGTCAGTGGTGAATGAGTCTCCGACAGTTGTATATCCGCCAGTATCAGCCCCAGGTTAACCCAGGGCAAATTCCACCGC
>JACMKU010000106.1 GCA_014379965.1 Chitinophagaceae bacterium | reverse complement strand
ACTTACGCAATCAATCATTAACGTCCTCCGAGTAGTTCGAATGCTTGGGGACTTCCAACAACATCGCAGCATTCTGCGTCGATACTACAAACAGAAAGACCTGTTGCAAAATAACGAATTCAGAGAAATGCTGCAAAGTTACGCGGACCACTGTCGGAAGAAGGAATACTCCAAAGTAACGCAAAATCACTACAGAAACATTAGTGAAAAGTTTTTGAGTTATTTGGAGTCACAAGAGATCGAGCTTATCCCTGATATCGCCGCCACTCATGTTGCCGGTTTCATCAACACGTTGTTGGGGTACGCATACAAGACCGTAGAATTGCATCTTTGTGCGATGCGTTCTTTTTTAGAGTACCTCTGCACCAACGGATTTCATCCACAAAACCTCACGAGAAGCATACCGGCCATCAAGGCCAGGAAGCAAAACCGAATCCCATCAGTATGGACTCCCGAGCATGTCACCAAATTGCTCGATATAATTGACAGAGGTAATCCCGCCGGGAAAAGGGATTATGCCATGATTCTTCTGGTGGCACGCTTGGGCCTCCGGACAATGGATATCAAGCATCTGAAGCTGGATAACTTGAAGTGGCAAGACAATCGTATCGAAATGATTCAGTCCAAAACGTCCAGACCTCTCACCCTGCCACTTCTCCCCGACGTCGGTTGGGCGATCATAGATTATCTCAAAAACGGACGCCCGAAAGTTGAATCACCATATGTATTTTTACGGCATCTTGCCCCGCTGGAACCATTCTCGGATGAAGACCGCCTCCATCAAATCGTGGTCAAATACATGCGATTAGCCAAAATCCCGATTTGCCCCCAGAAGAAGAAAGGCATGCATTCCCTCCGGCACACGTTGGCAAGTAGGTTGCTTGAGGAAAACACTCCCTTGTCCGTCATTTCAGATATCTTGGGACACGTCAGCTCTGATTCAACGGCCGTCTATCTCAAAGTGAACATAGACATGCTCCGCGAATGTGCGCTTAATCCAGAGGAGGTGTTCCAGTCATGACCGAATTCGCATATAGCAGCCCATTCAAGGAGTTTATCCAGGGAATGATTCTCCAGAAACATTCCCTCGGCTATAAATATGACAGCAGCCCACGACTACTTTACAAATTCGACCAGTTCTGCCTGGCGTATGGCTGTACAGAACCGGTTTTGACCAAAGAACTGGTACAGATATGGAGCCAGAAACGGCTAAATGAAGCCCATGCCTCCATGCAGCACAGGGCAGGTATCATACGGCAATTGGCTCTGTATATGACCCAGATCGGAGTTAATGCGCATGTATTGCCCAAGAATATCATTCCAAAAGGTCCCGCATACATTCCTTACATCTTCAGTAATAATGAACTTGCAGCGTTTTTTAAACAGGTTGATTCCTGCCATTATTGCGCCGAAGTTCCTTACAGACAGTGGATCATGCCGTTGTTGTTTCGTATCTTGTATGGCTGTGGGCTGCGTGTTTCTGAGGCACTGCATCTCAAAGTCCGGGATGTCGATTTACTCACCGGCATATTGACGATTTGGGACGGAAAATTCAACAAGGACAGATTGGTTCCACTATCCATGGAACTTCTCGAACGATGCCATGCCTATGTAAAGCAGATCCATATGTTCTCGGAACCTGACGATTATTTTTTCCCATCACCCAATAAGCAACCGATAACCATTGGCAATATTTACAAAAACTTTAGAAAATTCCTTTGGAAAGCCCGTATATCTCATGGTGGATGGGGAAAAGGCCCCCGAGTACATGACTTTCGCCACACGTTTTGTGTCCATTGTCTCAAACGCTGGGTACTGGAAGGAAAAGATTTAACGGCCTATCTACCAGTTCTCAAAACGTACTTGGGCCACCACTCATTTCGTGACACCTCACACAATACCTGAGGTTAACCGCCGAACTCTATCCGGATATAACGGCGAAGGTGGAACATGCCTTTGGTCATGTCATTCCTGCAATGGGGGGGGACGGCTATGAAACCAACTGACTTTGCAAAGGCATTGTCTCAATATTTATCCGCATATCTACCTGGGCAGCGCAATGTAAGCCCCAATACGATCAAATCTTATCGGGAGACTTTCAAGCTGTTTCTCAAATACTGCAAGCATAGCTGCGGGTTATCGGTAGAACGTCTCAGTTTGCAACATATCGATGAACCGCTCGTCGTTGGCTTCCTCTCGTGGCTTGAACATGACAGAGAAAACAGTATTGCTACACGCAACCAGCGGCTTGCGTGTATTCATGGGTTTTTCCGATATATACAGATCGAGGATCCGACTGGAATATTGTCGTACCAAAAAGTTCTGTCTATTCCGATGAAAAAGGCACCAACCCCGGCGGTAAATTACCTTACTCTGGATGCATTAAAACTCATTCTTGATCAGCCGGATCTATCTAAAGCCAGTGGGCGTCGCAACTTAATAATGCTTTCGGTGCTGTATGACACTGGCGCCAGAGTACAAGAACTGGCCGATCTAACGGTTCGTGATGTCAGGTTGGATCCTCCACCAATCATCACTCTTACCGGCAAGGGTCGTAAATCACGGCAGGTTCCCCTCATGTCCAATACTGAATCACTACTGAAGCAATATATGACCGAGACTCATTTACTCCAAAACGGTACTCAGGATTACCCGCTATTTTTTAACAGTCAGCGTTGCAAGCTGACTCCCAAAGGCATTTCGTTCATTCTGAATAAATATGTCTCTCGTGCAAGGATAATATCTTCAGTAATTCCGGAGAAGATTACTCCTCACTGCTTCAGGCACACGAAGGCGATGCATTTACTACAAGCAGGAGTCAGCCTGATTTACATCCGCGATATTTTGGGACATGTTGATATATCAACAACAGAAATTTATGCCCGTACAGATACTGAATTAAAACGTAAAGCCTTGGAAAAGGCCTATCCGGACATGATCTCAACCCAATTACCTCATTGGACCAAAGACGAAGATTTACTTGCTTGGCTAATCGATTTATGAAAATATTACCCGAAGTAAATATAGAACAAATGCAATTATAATAGTCACGTACAATCTTTACTTCGGATAACGTTTTACTTCAGATAAGGCGGAGTCATCTCACCGCTGTTATCCAATCTCTACCTGCACATACTGGACAGGATATGGGAGAGGAATAACCTGCGTCAGCGATTGGGTGCCTGCATCGTCCGCTATGCGGATGATATCGTCATACTCTGCCGGAGAAACAAATCCGGCAAGGCAATGGTGGTACTGCGACAGATACTGGAGCGGCTGAAACTCTCACTCAATGAGACAAAGACGAAGATTGTCAATGCCTTCAGCGAGAAGTTTAATTTTCTTGGTTTCACAATCTGCTGTAATGCCCCGACCTATGCCCTTGATCTTGATTTCGATTTTCCCGAGAACCTTCAGGTTGTTTCCTGACACCTTCCCTTAAACAGCCCGACACATAAAGGTCTGTAAACCGGCATGTTATCCTTTAGTATCGTGAGACGGCATAAGCCCGATCACCGTATAAAGGAGACCATGCATGGCCATCATTCTTCCAAACATTCTTTCCCTCCTGCAGCACATTGGCGCACTTCGGAAAGAACCAGAGTCGTATCGCCCCAAGAGTTGTCCCGGTTGCCGCCATGCTACTGTTTGGTGTCACGGTTGCTATACCCGCAAAGCCGATGAGAGCAATACCCTGAACCCGGTTCCCATCCCTCGTTTCTACTGCCCCGAATGCGATTCGACTTGCTCTGTGCTGCCGGAGTGCATTCCTCCTCGTAGCTGGTATCTTTGGAAAGTGCGGCAAATCGTCTTCCTGCTTCTTCTGGCAGGTAATTCTGTGGGCCGAACAGTTGCCGAAAGCGGTGTCCGCCGGCAGACCGTTCAACGATGGTGGCGTCGCTTTCAGGATTGTTATTCCGACTATTCCTTCCACCTGCGGAACCACTTTCCATGGTTGGGGCGCCAGACCGAATTCACCGAGTTTTGGGCGAAATGCCTTGCCTCCATGCCGCTTTCAACGGCGATGCGACTTCTTCATGAGGAGGGGCGTTCCGTCCCATAATGTTTCGCCCCCACGGAAGGAAGGGACAGAAGATAGTCCGTGTTTTCTGCACCCCACACAATTTGAGAAGTTATATTTTTCGTGCAGTTATGGCCTTGTGTGCGGTGATATTTCACTAAAAGGAGGCCATCATGAAGCAGATTCACCCCCACGCCCTGT
>JACMKU010000105.1 GCA_014379965.1 Chitinophagaceae bacterium | reverse complement strand
TTATCGTAATTCATTTTAAACACTTTTAGCGCCTCGGCATTCTGTTTTATGTTCAGTAGCGTTCTTCCATATTGATGGACTTCGTTAACTGCACCCATCGGAATAGCCTCGTCCATCACCTTCTTAGCCTCCTCAATCCTCTCCATCTTCATCAACACAGCCGCCTTCGTACTCAATGTCTGGAAGTTCTTTACTCCCATTATGCGGAAATAGATAGCCCTATCCATCCATGCTAGTGCCTGTTCGAGTTCGATATTATTTGCGATGCAATAGTTCGCCGCCTGGATGAAGTCATAGAACGAACGTGTAGATCTCAGCTCATTCCGGAACGATGCCATCTGTAATGCTTTCGTGTCGGCCTGTACACGGAAAGGGATTCTCTTTTTTTCCCATGACAGTGCGATCACGACACCATCCGTAGTTTGATCGGCGAAATCGTAGCGTAGCCATTCGACGTTCTTTTCCAACGCCTCATTACTTACCACCACACGAAGCGCATCCTGGGTGGAATCGTAATAGAAACTTCCCCAGGATACCGATACCTTCGAGAAGATCAGCGTGCTCTCCTTTTCACCAAGCGCAATGAAGAAACCATAGGTACCCGCAGGAAGTTCCTTGCCTTCTACTCTTACCGGGTGGGAAAAAGACATCGTGGTATTCTCGTTGGCGCCGGCTCTCCAGGGTGCCGCATTACTCGTTCCATGACCCAGGTCCTGGAATCCATAGTGAGCCACGGGTGTATTCCATATTCTTCCCTCCCTGCCTCTTACTCCGGGACGACTGTAGGCAATGGCGACCTTGACGATGCCTATCTGCTCTGAAATAGTTGCCTTTTTATTGCCGCCATCCGGTTCAGCAGTGAGTGGAACGATTTGAGAATGGGAAGGGATTGCCGCAAGCGCAAAAATGATTGAGAGGAAGATTAAAGATTTCATGGTTGAGCATTTTGTGTCTGAGTGGAGATAGTGCAAATACTACTTAGGAATAAATATTGGATAAATCAGTATAAGGAACGACTGATTTTTTATGAACGGCAGTTTTGTTGATTAGTTGAACAAGTTGATTAATGCCGAAAGTGATATGCCCACCTCTACTGTGCAGACTCCCAGGATTGCGGGTTGAAACGTAGTGAATCGGGTGTGTACCCCTGTACTAGTCGCGGCAGCGTCGTGTTATCCTTAAGATCGGTTGGATAGTAATGAAGTTCCAGTGGAACTTCGGCGAGTACACATGCCCATCTTAACGGGCTACTAATGCGTGACAAGTCAATCTTGAATTCGAAGACCATCCCGTTGCCAAGGTTATTATTATTTGCAACCCAACCTTCATGCACAAAATGTTCCTGTTGCTTTTTCTCGAGTTCCAGGTTGTAATCCCTTTCCCGTAGTTGCCATTGAAAAGATGAAGTCGACCTCCAGACATCCTGTCGTTTCACATATCTCGCCTCGCCAAGGGCGGCCGATGCATGTAATATTCTAACCGTGTCTCCATTGACAAGGTACACATGTGACCACGCCTTCTTATTTCCAACCAACGCGATGAAGAGAATATTCTTCTCGAGCTTGGTGAAGACCTTTCCACCGCCTGACAATGGCCGTTCTTTCGCTCCTTCCCATTCTCCCTGGTTTACTACGCCGTCTATTTGAATCGCATCCGAAGATCGAGAGCCTCCAAAGAGTAACATTATTATCAATAGAGCGGGTGAAAGGAGAAAGGTTTTCATGGAAAAATTTTTATGAAATAAATCTTATTGGTTATTCGGTGCGCAACGACTTAACGGGGTTTGCCCTCGCGGACTTCAAAATTTCGTAGCTGACAGTAAGCAATGTGATGGCCAATAATCCAGCGAGGCTACTGATAAACACCAGTGGACTGATGCTGGTCTTATAAGCGAAGTCCTGTAGCCATTTATAAGATGCGAAATAGGCGACCGGAATTGCAATCACCGCAGCGACCAGGAAGATCTTGACGAATAACCACGCAAACATTCGAACAACCTGCCCAATATCGGCACCGAGTACCTTCCTGATACCTACTTCTTTCGTCTTCTGTTCAGCCGTATAAGAAGCAAGACCAAATACTCCTAATACCGTGATCAGGATGGCGAGCAAGGCAAACACTTTTCCAATGGCCGATACTCGTCGTTCCACCAGGTACATACGATTGAACTCATCGTTTAAGAACCAATGGTCGAAACCGATGTTTGGAAAAACTTCCTTCCACTTTTTCTCTACAAATTCCATTTTCTCCCTGAATTGCCCCGCCGGGATCTTCACATAAGCAATGCGGTCAATAAAATGTAGCCTCGGGTTCAATATGAGTGGTTCTATAGGCTGATGCATTGACCGGAAAGGGAAGTCCTTGACTATACCAATTACTTTATAGTTGTGTGCGGTGTCAAACAGCGGACGTACCGACGCCCCCACTACCTTGTCGATTGGCTGATTGAGTGCTCGAACAGCCGCCTGGTTTAAGATCATGGAATTGGAGTCGGCGGAATTGCCGTTCTGAAAATCGCGACCCGCGATGAATTCCAATTGATAGGTTCGTGGAAAGTCGAAGTCCACGTTCAGCTGGTTCCACCGCAATTCCTGGTCGCCCAGTTCGGGAAACTTCACATTTGTTCCTATCCATCCAAAATAGTTGAGCCGGGGAAGGTGGTTGGCCATGGTGACCTGTTCGATGGCTGGATCCTGGAGGACGGCCTGTTTAAATGCCTCGAATTTTTCCTGTGGAGCAATCCCCCCATAACGAATTGACAACAGTTGACTGCCGGCCTCATTGAGTTTCGTCTGCTGCATGTGACTCATCTGTCGAATCACGATAAACGTGCAAATGATCAACACCAGTGACACGAAATATTGGATTGTTACAAGACTCTTGCGGAAAAGCTCTGCTCCACGCCCTCGAACGATTTGTCCTTTCAAAACGTCTACAGGCTTGAACGATGACAGATAGAATGCAGGATAGCTACCCGAAAGGAAGGCCATGAGAAACACGATCGCCAGGACGATCAGCAACATCATTGGATTGAACATCGAACTAAAAGAAAACGACTTGTCCGCAAGACGATTGAATGGCTGGAGAAAAATGACAACCAATATGATTGCCATCACGAGCGATCCGATTGTCATGAGCAGGGATTCCAGGAAGAACTGCCTGGCGATCTCGCGCCTGCTACTGCCAAGTGATTTTCGAAGTCCTACCTCCTTGGCCCGTTTGGCTGAACGAGCGGTAGCCAGGTTCATGTAATTGATACACGCAATTAATATGATCAATAGCGCTATCGCGCTGAAAATTGCAAGGTACTTCTTGTCTCCCCTGATGCCGCTCTCCCATAAATTCTTCTGGTCGAAATGCATTTCCTTCATCTTAGTTAGAAATGGAACCAGCTTCCATCCTCCCGCCACGGCCTGCGAATCCGCACTGATCATCTGTGTACCCAGATCGCGTAGCAGACCCTCAACCGGTCGCAAATCCGCACCTGGTTTAAGAACAAGATATGTTTCGAGAAATATAATATTGTTGAGCCTTGTGCCCTCGATGTAATTGTTGAAATCATCCTGAATAGTTCGAAACGCATTTATATTAACGATGAACTGCGGTTTGAAATGCGAATTTGCAGGAAGGTCATCGTAAACACCCGTCACCATTACGTCCAGCTCTTTATCTTGTGTTGCCCAAAAATGTTTTATTGTCACTACCTGCCCCATCGGATCGACGTTGCCAAATAGTCTGCGCGCACCGGTCTCGCTTATGACCATGCTATTGTGATGCTCGAACATCCGTTCCCTATTACCCTTCTTCAAGTCAAACTTCAGCACCTTGTCGAATTCCGGCTCAGCCCAGCGAATCTCTTCGCTGAGAATGATCTTATCGCGCTTCTTATCCTGGAAAGAAGTCGGATAACCGATATAGGCGATCCTCACCACGTTGAGCGCCTCGGACCTGGTCTCTTTTATCTGCTTGCCCCAGTAACCAGGGCTTTCGATATTATCAAACGTCTCCCCGTTCCCATTCGTCCATGTGCTTCCGATACGGTAGGTATTATGATAATATGGATGCATCGAATCGTAACTGAGTTCATCGCTCACATATAGGAAGATGAAGATTGAACTGGCCAGGCCCAATGAGAGGCCGAACATGTTGAGGAAGGAAAATAGTTTTTGCCGGCGGAAATTGCGGAGGGCAATCATCAGGTAATTACGCAGCATGGCTAACTGTTTAATTGATAATAGGAAATTACCGTTTTCATAGTGTTAATCCTACCAAACCGATAAATCCGGGACAATCTTTGCCTTGCCTCGTACTTTGCATGTATTAGAACAGGCTTGATTCGATGAGGAAAATGATGGCTTCGATTCAGCTATTCACGGGACGATTGTCGAAAATCACCTTTCGGGATTCGGTGCCTAATCAAACACGTTGACGTTGCGAATCTTTCATACCTCCTTTGCGATATTGAGACGGTGTCTGCCCCGTCGTCTTCCGAAACACTTCATTGAAGGTTGACAGGGAATTAAAACCTGCATCGTAGGCAATCGAAGCAATCTTATGGCTCGCTCTTGATGGATCATGAAGCAATAGCTTCGCCTCCTCCACCCGGTAGTAGTTCACATAATCATAGAACGAGCGTTGGATAGACTCGTTAAGCACTTGCGAAAGGTGGTGTCGATTGCACCTGGCCAGTGCCGCAAGATCGTTGATGGTCAGTGCAGGATCCAGATATGGCTTCTTCTCGTCCATGATTGACTGTATAGTACTCTTTATGGTAGATACTTCTTCCTGCGCCAGTCCCGAATTGGAATACTTCTTCGTGGGCCTGTGCACGACGAGCGCAGGCAATACTCGTGCAGGATTGTCGCGCAGCGAGAAACCTTTTATAACAGAAAAGACAGATGGAGTAGTGAGGGCAGTATAGCTTACCCAGTAGATGAACAGTGTAAGTGAAGCAAACGCGAATCGATATTCCATGCCTCGTGGATATGTCATATAAAGAAGAAATATCGCCATCGAAACTATCGAACATGCGATATAGGAAGTCACGATGAACTTCCTGATCCAATTAACTTGCAACCGCTCAGTATCCGAGAATCGGTCCTTTAGCCGGTCGCGATGAAGCTGCCAGTGTTGCCAGGCTATATAATGATATATAGCGAGGCTGACCAATTGCAGCGTTAGTCCGCTATCCGATCGATCGAGCAATCCAGCCCAGTCCCAGGAAGGTGCATAGATGCGTTGGACGACAAGATTTGCAAATAATATCACGAATGGAACAAAATGCAGCAAATCGAAAGCCCTTACCCTCTTATTCAATAAGAGTTGCCTGACGAAAAGATATATCAGTGGACCATAGAGTAACGGCAGGTAATAAGATAACCTGTACATTATTGACCAATTTTCCCAAAGCCATGCCTTACTCATTACTTTAAGCGTGACCTGGAGAAGCATGATCCCGAAATAGAGCAGAAGAAAGATATAGCCTCCGCGATAGAATTTCCTACGAATAAGAAATAGCACCAGCAGTATACCCTGAAGGCCGCCAAAGAGAAGAAGGAAAATACTCAGTTGACCCGACATGAAAGTAATTTTCTCTTTCAAATTGAGAAAAAACGACCATTGGTTGCGGGGAATTTGGATGAACGGCTTGTTGAGTTGATTGAGTTGACTGAGTTGATTGGGTTTATTACCCCGCCCCGGACTTGATCCGGGGTTGATTAAGCATAGTGCCCGGATGTGTGTCCTCACGCATCCGTTCCCGAATTTATCAAGGTGCAATATTGACTCTTCGGAACTACCTATTTCATATACGCTCCCAAAACGCTTTCTTCATCTACTTCCACATAAATATGTTCCTGCAGTGTAGTAGCTATAGTAAGACCCACATAATCCGGATGAACGGGAAACGAGTTGTGGCTGCGCCCGACGAGAACGAGCGTCTGGATCTTTTTTGGATGATACTCGAGGAATGGCTTCATCGCATATAATAAGGTGCGACCGCTGTTAGCCACATCGTCGACGACGATTACAACCCTGTCATTGAAATCAATTTTCTTACTTAGGGTAACTTCCCGGGGCTCTTTCTTATCAAGTGAGATGCTAATCAATTCAGTCTCCATGCCAGCTATATCTGACAGGAGGCGTTGTATGCATTTAGCCACAACGCTCCCGCTCTCCCTTATACCAGCGAGTATAACCTGCTTTTCATCCTGGTTGTGTTCGATAATTTCCAGGGCCATTCGTCTAAGCTTCTTATCGGCGATGGACCTATCGAGAATGTATTTCTTTGGCATAGTGTAATAAATAATACCTGCGAAAATTTTACAACCCGTAAATTAGCGTTTGTAACCCATCGCTATGCAACTTGTCCAACAAATTTTATTTATCCTCGTCAGCGTCGTATCGGTCTGGATGTTTGCCAGGAAGACCAAGGATATCATACGCAACATACGGATGGGTCAAGCTGAGGACCTGAATGACAACCCTGGCCGGAGATGGAAGAACGTTTTATTGCTCGCATTTGGGCAGAAGAAAATGTTTCGTAATCCAGTGGTGGCGATACTCCATTTCTTCGTTTATGCAGGCTTCATCATCATCAACATCGAGGTGCTGGAAATAGTGCTGGATGGAATATTAGGAACACATCGTTTATTTGCCGCACCCCTGGGAGCCCTCTATGGCATCCTGATCAATACATTCGAGGTGCTCGCTGTATTGGTCATCCTAGCGTGCGCGATTTTTCTCATTAGAAGAAATATTATCAAGCTTCGCAGATTCATCAGCCGCGACCTCGACGGGTGGCCACGTAGTGACGCCAACTATATTCTCATCACCGAAATTGTGCTGATGACGCTCTTCCTAATGCTGAATGCCAGCGATACCGTCCTGCAGTCAAGGGGCGCGGAGCATTACGCAGCCAATCCTACAGGAAATTTTTTGTTCTCGCAGTACCTGCATCCGCTACTTAACGGCCTGGGAAATGATCAACTCATATTAGTAGAGCGTATTTGCTGGTGGTTGCACATCATCGGGATCTTCGCCTTCCTCAATTACCTTCCATATTCTAAGCATCTCCACATTATACTCGCCTTTCCAAATGCCTACTATGCAAAGTTGGAACCAATGGGCGAGATTGAGAACATGCCTTCGGTACAGAACGAGGTATTATACGCCATGCAACCTGAATTGGCACCTCCATCGGGCACGGAAACCGGACCGCCCCGCAAGTTCGGAGCAAAGGACGTGGGAGATCTGAGTTGGAAGAATCTACTCGATGCATATAGTTGTACCGAATGCGGCAGATGTTCGGCTGCATGTCCCGCAAACATTACGGGCAAATTACTGTCACCTCGCAAAATCATGATGGACACGAGAGATCGCATGGAAGAGTTAGGAAAAGGTAATCGATCTAACGGTGGAGATAAACCGGTCGAAGATGGCAAAAGCCTCTTGCACGATTATATCACCGTAGAGGAATTGCGTGCCTGCACTACCTGCCAGGCCTGTGTTAAAGAATGCCCCGTGAGCATTGATCCACTCGATATCATCATTCAACTACGTCGTTACCTGGTAATGGAAGAGAGCAATGCCCCTGCCGAATGGAACGGGATGTTTAGTAATGTTGAAAATAATTTCGCACCCTGGAAGTTTTCTCCAGACGAACGAGACAAATGGGCGCAAGAAATTTCCGGTAAATAAGCACCAGACAAGATGAAAATCGCTCCCTATCCTTTCGAGACCCTCAACTGGTCAACTATACCGCCCGAAGAACATCCTGGTGAAACGGGATTCGCACTCTGGCGAACTCAAATGGTAAACGACATTCGTGTGCGTATGGTAGAATACAGTCCGGGGTATAAGGCAGATCACTGGTGCAACAAGGGACACATAATCTTTTGCTTTCAAGGAGAGATGGATACCGAATTAAAAGATGGCAGGGTACTGCGATTGCAACAGGGCATGTGCTATTTTGTGGGAGATGATAATGAGGCGCACCGGAGCAGCACGTTGATGGGGTGTAGATTGTTTATTGTGGATTGAACGTGCTAATCGTTTAAGGGTTTAACGTTTAACGTTCTTGAGTTCGACAGTTCATTGAATCTTCCCTTGCCAGAACTATTAAACCATTAAACACTTAAACTCTTAAACTCAAACAAAAAGGAAACCCCAAACACCTAGTCTCCCTCCTTCCTATCATCGTCCGTCATTTCCAGGATACGATCTTCGAATCTGTGGGTCACCTCTTCTGGGTGTTGAATTTGATGAACTGCATCTTTCTTCATGAACATTTTCCAGATTTGTATGAGTGCAGTAATGGCGAATATTCCACCTATGACCCAGTTAAGGATATGTTGATTATTCTTGATCCTGCTTCCAATGAGCAATCCTCCAAAGATGAATAGACAATTGCCCAGTAAGGTACCAAGGCCAATTCCTAAAATGTAGGCGTTGTAATAATCCGGTCGAGGTAGTAATATTTTCTTTGTGAAGAGGACGGTACTCCAACCAAACCAGAATGGAATCTGCACGGGGTTGAGCGCGCTCATAGTTAGTCCAAGAACGAATTTAGGTAAGGGGCTATCAAGTACAACGTTCTTCTCAACGGAAGGATGCAGTGCGGCGTAGAAACTCGATGCGGCCAACGCTACCACGATAGCCAATGTCACCCACTCTAATATTTTGAATAATCTTTCCTGTTTCCTGATCCAATCCATGGCCACCAGCGAAAGTCGTACGTACGCAATCTCGGCAAGCAGGCTTCCCAAAGAAAAAAGAATTGCAGCCCGGATTCCATCGGAGATGGATATCTGCATGGCTGCTATGTTGAGTGTCCCCAACGGCAAGGATCCAAGAAAACTTACCAGCATTCCAGTAAAAAAAATCTTCTTCAGATAAAGCATGAAACGAAAATACGGAAACGGAATGTTTCCTGATTCTGTAGATTTCTTTTCGTTTAACGTTTAAGGGTTTAACGTTTAACGTTCTTAAAACGGGAAAGATCCTTCTTTATCGCCCCGATTATTTAGGGAAAAGTTCCATTGTAAGAACGTTAAACGTTAAACCCTTAAACGTTAAACGTCATCAATCGAAACTTTCAAGCAGTTTGAAGTGTCTATTAGCCTCCTTTAGGAAGCGTTTGCCTTTGCGAAATGACCAATATGGAGTGCCGTTCCTGTGATTGTACCTGCTGATGCGAAAGAGCGCCCTCCAGTGTTCGAGGATCACGCCATACGCTTGCCACAGGCTCATTCCACAGTCATAAATGTGATTCGGCTCGGCACCTGAGCCATTAAACTCGAGGATGCGGAAGTCCCTACCCTTCTTTACATCGTCGATGGAGTTAGCTTTTATATCGTACCTGCCGTAGAAGAACTGGTTGTTATAATGACTAAGCTCATCGAATACCCGATGGATGTCCTCGTCGATTTCTCTATGGAGATTGGTGAAGTGAGCGCCGCGATTGTGGTTACCCGCGTATGATAGGTAAAATATTTCGTCTTTGGGTATCACCCTGTCGAAACGGTGTCCATGGCGATGTTCCATTTCCTCGAGCCTGAACTTCGCGCGTGGGTGCCTTTCGATCAGTTGTCTTAAGGTGGCTTCGCCATCACCTTTCACTTGTAAGAGCTCTTTGTGTATGAATCCGCTGACCACTCCTTTTTTTTCCGCAGGGTGTCGATAATAAAAGACACTCACCTCGACAGGCATCTCTACCAGGTCCTGTACGATGTATTCTACCGGGATGCGTTCGTGGTATTTCATCAACTGATCCTCTGTATCGATTTTACGAAACAGGATGCCTTTCATTCCCACATCCGGCTTAACGATAAAGGGATAACGGAAACCCGCATCATGTACTTTCTTTTTTACGTCGTCGAAAGGCCAGTCATGCATAATATAGATCGTTCGAGGGACGAGATCCGGCGGCAGCTGGTCGTACATTTCTTTCTTACCTTCTCCATGAAAGCCGCCAAACTTGATGGTTGGATTGGATGAGCTGAAGAACCAGAGTGATCCACTACGAACGCAATACCAGAACCAGACAGGGCTGATGGGAAAATAAAGAACATAAAAGTTCCAGAGCTCCCAATTGGTCAAAACTTCGAAAATTTTTTTAATCCTCATCAGTAGTTTACAAAAATAAAGCAATAGAGGTCTGGAGACGATTATTTTTCCAATGAAATTCAATCGCAGTAAGGAATAACCAATAGGCAATGGGCAATGGGCAATGGGCAAATGCGCGGTTGGCTATTGGCTATTGCCTATTGCCTATTGCCTATTGCCTATTGGCTATTGCCTATTGCCTATTGATTCTTCCATTTGCTATATTTGGAACAAATTTCCCACATGCATGTTCCTACCGTAGCCGAGCTATCCGCCGAAGGCAAGTCTCCCGAGATTCTTTTCTGGGTAGGATGCTCAGGTAGTTTTGATCAGCGTGCGCAGAAGATTACGAAGGCGTTTGCAACCATACTCGATAAAGTCGGAATTAATTATGCCATATTGGGAAAAGAAGAAATGTGTACGGGTGATCCGGTGCGGAGAGCGGGCAATGAGTTCATGTTTCATATGATGGCGTATCAAAATATCCAGGTGCTAAATAATTACGGCATCAAGAAGATAGTAACTGCCTGCCCCCACTGCTTCAACATCTTCAAGAACGAGTACCCCGTGCTCGGAGGTAATTATGACGTGATCCATCACTCCGTCTTCCTGCAACAATTGATCGACGAAGGAAAGATAAGATTACAGGAGGGTGGATACTTCAAAGGCAAACGAATCACCTACCACGATAGCTGCTATCTAGGTCGGGCAAATGATATTTACGATGCGCCGAGGAAAGTGCTTGAAGCGTTGGACGGCGAACTGGTCGAGATGAAAAGATGCCGAAGCAAAGGTCTCTGCTGTGGAGCCGGCGGCGCGCAGATGTTCAAGGAAGAGGAAAAAGGCAATAAACGGATCAATATCGAACGCGGGGAAGAAGCCATTGGCACCGGGGCCGAAATCATCGCCGCAGCATGCCCCTTCTGCAACACAATGATGACGGATGGTGTGAAACTGGCGGAGAAGGAAGATAGTGTGCAGGTTTTGGATATTGCGGAGATGGTGGAAAGGTCGATGAGAACGTTTAACGTTTAAGGGTTTAACGTTCATAAGATTCAACATTCTTGAACACATTGAACTGTCCATATAAGGCAATTTTCTACACTTTATTAAAGTCTCTGGCTGAAGAACGTTAAACGTTAAACGCTAAGTGTTAAACGCGAAAATCGTAATTTCGCGGTATGAAGTTGAATTACGAACTTGAAAATAGTTTCCATCCTGCCTCCAAAGTTTGGGTGTATCAGTCAAACAGGCTGTTTACGATGAATGAGGCACTCGAGGTAGAAGAAATTTTAAATGAATTTGCCACTCATTGGAAAAGTCATGGCGAAACTGTAAAAGGTGGCGCTTACCTTTTCTTCGGGCAGTTCGTGGTCCTTATGGCTGACCAGTCTACAAGTGTGAGTGGATGCAGCACCGATAGCTCTGTACGCCTGATAAAGGATATCGAACAGAGATTTGGAGTAAATATGTTTGACAGGACCGCGCTGGCATTCGTAATCAAAGACAAGGTCCAACTCCTTCCATTCTCTCAATTGCAATATGCGGTCGATAACGGCTTCGTCGATGGCGAGACTTTGTACTTCAACAACCTTGTAGACACAAAGGAGGATTTGGAAAGCAAATGGATCATCCCGGTTAAGGATAGCTGGCTGGCGAAAAAGATTGTACTTGCCAGGCAGGTTTCGTAAATTAGATCAAGCCTTATTGCACTGGTTTCCGTCCCGATGAAAGCCGTTTTATTAGCGGCAGTAGCTCAGTTGGTAGAGCATTAGCTTCCCAAGCTAAGGGCCGAGGGTTCGAATCCCTTTTGCCGCTCTCATCATTTTTTTGCTGGGATTTTGATTGTACTCTTCTTAGGTGGCCTCGTCAGATTATAACCTACGGTAAAACGGAAGTTGCGTGTGTTAGTTGAATTGAAACTCTCCAAATTAAAATTAGGCCCATAGGTAAAACTCCGGTTTCGTTGCTGTGACAACACATCTATGAGGTTAAGGGTAATCGTTAGTCGCTTGTTCAACAATTTACGCTGCGCTCCAACGTTCATGCTCCAATTCCACCTCGCATAGCCTTGCGGATTGGCAAAGCGATTGAAGGCGAAACTGCCAGTGAAATTCCACACGTCTGTTGGGATGAATGTAGTATTAATGTTAGAAGTAAACGAGCCGCCATTCCTGTAGCGGTTGAATGTGCGATCGAATTCACTGTATTGATTAAAGGTATAACTCGCACTTGCATTCGTCCGCAGTTTCCTCGTAATTGTCAGGCCTCCCCAGCTACTTACTTCATATTCCTTTCTTCCGCTGATATTCTCCCAGGTGATTTGCGTTTTTCCATCGGGCAAAAGTGTTCTTACCCGGCTAAATATGTCTTTGACCTTATTGAAGCCCACGCCAACGTTGAAAAAATATTTCGGCTTAGTGCGACCTGCTACGAAGTCGAAGTTGTCAGCGGTCGATGCTTCCAGCTGTTCATTTCCAAATCGAACGTTATAAGGATCTGAGAAGTCGATTGTCGGATTCAATTCGTTTATCCCAGGACGTCGTATGCTTCGGCGGTATGCCAAAGTAAGGGTAAGTTTATCTTGCCAGGACTTATTAATATTAGCGGAGGGCAAAAAGGTCCAGTATCCATTTTTTGCATCACGATTCTCTTTAAAAAGCTCGAACCATATATCCGTTTTCTCAGCGGCAACACCGACAGTGACACTGAAGTTAGGGGCAATCACCTGCCGTATCGAAGATCGAAGATTGAAGATCGTCTGGTGGAATTTGAAATCATTACTTAGTAGTCCAGAAGGTACAAGCACACCATCTGGCTTCTTCAGGTAACTCGCATTCACCTCCACATCGTTGTTATTGCGGGTGACGTACGTTCCGAGGGAAACAAAAGTCTTTTTATTCGACAGCGGCCTGTTGTAATCTGCCCGAAAACTATAGCCACCGCTCTTATTGTCGGTAATCTGTAGTTGCGTAGAATCTATTCCGTTAGGAGTATGATCAGGATTAAAAAACTGCTGATAGAAATCGCGGTCGCCCATGCTAGTGGACGCATTTCCTGATAAAATAACACGCAGCTGTTCGCCAAGTCGTTTTGTTTTTATCAGGTAGGAAAGGCTTAATGAGCTATTGTAACTCTCACTCTCGCTTTGGATCGTCCGCTCGCTTAACCGATAGATGTCATCAAACCGGTTGATATTGGTATACGTGGTGATGCTTTCACTAATCACATCCGCGGAATTCAACTGCAGGACTACATTCAGCGATTGCATTTTATTTACGTCGTAGTCCATGTTGAACCGGAAGTTTGGTCTCACGCCCTTGTTCATGTTCGTATTCCTGGTATTGAAAAAATTGGATGAGTCAGCATAGAGGTTGTTACGTGACGAGTAACCATATCCTTCGAACCGGTTGTATCCAACCCCTGCGTTCATATTCAAGGCCAATCCCTGTTTGCGATACGTATAGCTGCCGTTCACACTGAACTCTCCTCTCGAGCCACCTGACAAGCTTATTCTCCGCGACTTTCCCACTTTTCCTTTCTTGGTGACTATGTTGATGACCCCACCCTGCTCGTTCGCATACTGTGGAGGAGGGTTTGTCATCACCTCGATCTTTTCGATCGAACTACCGGGAAGCGATTCCAGCAGATCCTGTAATTGTTGAAGATTTAGTTCAACCGGTTTATCATCGATCAGGATCTTTGGCTCTTTTCCCCGCACGGTTATCTTGCCATCCGGTTCCTTGGTCACCAGTGGCACACTCGCGAGGAGGTCGCTCGCGGTACTGCCGGCGCTAAGTGCAGACTCTGCGGCATTGAAAGTTATGTTTCCATCTTTCGACTGTACCAATGGCTTCTCCGAATAAACAGTGATCTCCCCGAGGTTCTCGGAATTGCCCGGTTGGAGTGTCAGGTCATTCATGTTGAAATCAGACCGGTCGGACCTGAAATGGATGCTATCTAAGGAAAGTGTACGAAGTCCTACATACGTGATGCGCAGACGGTAATAACCATATGGGACCTGGCTGATCGTGAACTGCCCATCTTTATCCGTTAATGTTGTTTTCACTAGCAATGAATCTGCCAGGGAAATGAGCTCCGCCGATGCGCTGTAAAGCGCTCTCTTTTTCTCATCCATGACGTTCCCGGTAATGAGCCCACCTACGGGTTTATCCTGCGCACTGACTTGCGAGAAAATTAGAATTGCTGTAAGCAGGCTGGCGATGCGTTTCAACATGGGGTTTTTAGACGCCCAAAGATAGCCTGAACCTGCTGACGGGGGGAAAGAACCTGAGAATGGCGGGTGCAGGTGGCGAGTGGCGAGTGGCGAGTGGCTAGTGGGGTTGCAAAGTGAGGATTCTCTTATTCGTCAAAGGATTGAAATCTCAAACCCAAGGCGACCCCCTACTAGCCACTAGCCACTCGCCAAAGAAACTCCCCTCTCATGGCTGTCAACCTGTCACAATCTTACCAGCTTTTGGGTATATTTGCAGCCCGGTAGTTCCCGGACAAATCTAAGAGGATGTTTGATCTCGCGACCAATAAGACCGCATTGGATAAGACACAGGATGAAGGCCGCCAGGGCGAGGCCTTTGCCCCCTTTGCTGTCGATCTGAACGCATACCAGAAACTTTTTTATATCGAAAGCTACGGCTGCCAGATGAACTTTGCCGATAGCGAAGTCGTGGCGGCAATCTTACAAAAAGAGGGGTTCGGAGCAACCCGGAACCTCGAAGAAGCCGACCTCATTTTCATCAATACCTGCTCAATCCGGGAGAAGGCTGAACAGACTGTAAGAAAACGTCTCACCGAGTTCCGCAAACTGAAAGAACAGAAGAGAGGAATGCTCGTCGGCGTATTGGGGTGTATGGCGGAACGGTTGAAGTCTAAATTTCTCGAAGAGGAAAAACTGGTAGACCTCGTAGTAGGGCCTGATGCCTATCGCTCGTTGCCAGGGTTGGTCGCCGAAGCAGAAGGTGGCCAGAAAGCGGTGAACGTATTACTGAGTCGTGAAGAGACGTATAGTGACATAGCTCCCGTGAGACTTGATAGCAATGGCGTGTCGGCTTATGTAAGCATTATGCGCGGATGCAATAATATGTGCTCCTTTTGCGTGGTGCCATTTACACGTGGCAGGGAAAGAAGCAGGGATGCGAATAGTATCATCCACGAGTGTACTTCGTTATTCCAGGAGGGATATAAAGAAGTGACACTGTTGGGACAGAATGTAGATAGTTACTACTACCAGGACTCAAACAATAATTCTGCCCCAATAACCTTTGCCATATTGCTTGAAAGTGTAGCTATGATCTCCCCGCAACTAAGAGTGCGTTTTTCTACATCGCATCCAAAGGATATTACTGATGAGGTGCTTCAAACGATGGCCAGGAATAACAACATCTGCAAATACATTCATTTACCAGTACAAAGTGGATCCACGAGAGTATTGCAATTGATGAATCGCACTTATACCCGCGAATGGTATATGTCGAAGGTTGACCGCATACGTGAAATTATGCCTGATTGCGGAATCAGTTCAGATGTCATCACAGGGTTTTGTACTGAGGAAGAACGTGACCATCTCGATACGATCAGCATCATGGAATATAGCAAGTACGATTTCAGCTATATGTTTTTCTACAGTGAGAGACCGGGAACACTTGCACAACGGAGATATGTTGATGACATACCGGAACCAACGAAGAAAAGACGCCTGGCTGAAATCGTATCCATTCAAAACCGCCTTTCACTTGAAAGTAACAAGAGGGATCTCGGTAAGCGTTTCGAAGTACTGATAGAAGGCGACAGTAAGAAGAATAGCAACGACTGGAAAGGCAGGAGCAGTCAAAATAAGGTTATTGTATTTCCAAAAGGTGATCGTGAACTAAACAAAGGCGATTATGTTACAGTGCATGTGACGGATTGTACACAGGCCACATTACTCGGGGAGATTGTCTAATGGACATTACCATCCTGAAATATATGTTCCTTATTATCGGTCTTTTCCTTGCGACTGTAGCCTTAATCAATGAACACATCGCCGCCGGAATAGTTGCTACGGGTTTCATTGTTTCGTTTGCCTTGCTAGAGGCTGCACATTTAAAATCAAAGTAGGTTCATGGACATTCAATCTATAAAGAACAGGTTTGGCATTATTGGAAATTCACCTTCCCTCAACTATTCGTTACAGGTTGCGGTGCAGGTTGCCAACACCGATCTTACCGTGCTGATCATGGGTGAGAGTGGCGTAGGAAAGGAAGCATTTTCTCTCATCATACATTCACTATCTAACAGGAAGCACAATCCATTCATTGCGGTCAATTGTGGAGCAATACCAGAAGGAACGATCGACTCGGAGTTGTTTGGCCATGAGAAAGGATCCTTTACCGGTGCAGTTGATTCACGGAAAGGTTATTTCGAAACTGTAAATGGAGGGACGATCTTCCTGGATGAGATCGGTGAGTTACCTCTTGGAACGCAGGCCCGTCTTTTGCGCGTGCTCGAAGCAGGCGAGTATATTAGGGTCGGTTCGTCCAAGGTGCAGAAAACAGATGTGAGGGTAATCGCGGCCACCAACAAAGACCTGCTTGACTTGGTGCATAACGGTAAATTCAGGGAAGACCTTTACTACAGGTTGAGTACCGTGCCGATCCGGGTACCTGCGCTTCGTGACCGGAAGGAAGACATTCATCTCCTGTTTCGGAAATTCGCTGGTGACTTTGCTGATAAGTATAAGGCCGCTCCTATTCAACTCGACGATGAAGCAAAACAACTGTTAATTAACTACCCTTGGCCCGGCAACATCCGGGAATTGAAGAATATTGCGGAACAGATCTCAGTGTTGTCGCAGGACAAACAGGTCTCTTCGAAAGACCTTTCGAGATTCCTTCAGCCCTATAACAATAATAGGTTACCCGTATTAGCTCATGTAAACGGCGCTGCAGGCCAGGATTTTGCCAATGAACGCGAGATCCTGTATAAATTGTTCTTCGACATGAAGAAGGATGTCACGGAACTAAAAAGAATGTTCGTCGATGTTCTGCAAAATCCGAACCTTGTGTCTCAAAACCCTGCTTTCATCAATGAAATCAAGGAATGGAAGGCACAGGAGAGCCTGCCGACACCGATGATCGTTCAACCAACTGGCCCACCTGCGCCAATGACATATGGCATGAATGATGAAATACATGACCATGTAGAAGTGGAAGAGAGTTTAAACATCATGGATAAGGAAAAGGAGCTCATCATTAAGGCCCTGAAAAAACACAGGAGTAAAAGAAAGGATGCGGCGCTAGATCTTGGGATAAGTGAGCGAACTTTATACCGGAAACTTAAAGAATACGACATAGAAGAATAATGAACACCCTGAAGAGAATATCGATACTTATTCTACCTCTATTGTTGTTGGCAACTGTCTTCGTCAATAATAGTTGTGGGATCTATAAATTCAACGAGGCGACCGTACCCGACAGCATCAATACCGTGAAGGTGCTTTTCATCGAGAACCGTGCGCCATATGTCAATGCCCAGCTGAGTCCACAACTTTCCGATAAACTTCGCCAGAAGATCGTGAGCCAGACAAGGCTAAAACAAACGAGCGGAGACAATCCCGATTGGGAAATTGGTGGCACGATCACCGACTACTCCTTCAGCACCTCCGGCATCTCCAATCAACAGACTACAACCAACCGGATCAATGTGGCTGTGCACATCGTGGTCAATAAACTAAAGGAGGGTAAGATGGAAGAATATGACATCACGCGCAATTTCGATTTCCCTTCTACGCAATCATTACAACAGGCCGAGGCCGCATTGCTTACAGAGATGATCAGGGGACTGACGGATGATATTTTTAATAGGATATTTTCGAATTGGTAGGGTGTTGGAAACTGGATGCTAGATGGTGGATGCTGGATACTGGATGCTGGATACTGGATGCTGGATGCTGGATACTGGACGCTAGATGCTGGAACCCTCAATCGAAGCTTTGTTCTTAACGGCAAACGTCTAGGATCATAATCAGATCAATGGTTCTAGCATCCAGCATCCAGATCATAGTGAATCATCGAACTAAGGAATCCAGTATCAAGCATCCAGCATCCACCATCTAGCATCCAGTAACCAGCATTGAGTATATTTGCCTCTTAATAACTTAACCGGCTGTCAATGAATCCTGCGATCGACGAATTAGCTTCTTCCATACTGAAGAAACCTTTGCATGACTGCAGCCTCTCCGAATTGCGCCAGATGACAATTCAATATCCCTGGTTTGGGCCTGGTCAATTGCTTTATGCCTCTAAGTTGAAAGATGTCGATACCCGCCTTTTTGAGGAGCAATTAGAGAAGAGCACGCTTTATTTTCAAAACCGGCTATGGCTCGATCATCTTCTTAACGATAATGGAGAAGTTGATTTTATAGAACAATCTCCTGCCCAGCAATCAACCACAGCTGACGCTTTTCAGGGTGAGATAACTGTAGACATACATCACGACGTGGTGGAATATCCCACTTCGGATACAAAACAGGTCGAAGTAGCGCAGGAACCCCAGCACGTCGAGCCGGCTACAGTAACAAACCATATTGAAGAAATATTCGAAGAAAAAGAAGAAGAAGTGATTCAGGATTTACCTGTCAACACCTCACCTCCTGAACCTACAGAGGCTCCTCTTGTGGTCGGTGATGAATCGAATGAATCGGACAAGCAGGATCTAGAAGATACGAGTCAGGATACTATCAATGACAAGGACGAACCAGCACTCGCTATTTCACCTTTAAGGATGGAAAAAGTAGACCTAACCAAATCTCCGATGGTTTTCGAACCCTTCCACACCGTCGATTATTTCGCTTCTCAGGGTATAAAGATGAAGGAGGAAGACAGGCCGAAGGATCGCTTCGGACAGCAATTAAAGAGTTTTACGGAGTGGTTGAAAGCAATGAAGAAAGTCCCGGCATCGGAGATTGCGGATGTCGCTCCAACCGATCCTGGAAGCGAGAAAAAGGTCGAACAAATGGCCGAGCACTCGCTCGCCGAACGCCATGTGGTGACCGAGGCCATGGCGGAGGTCTGGACCAAGCAGGGAAATACGGCGAAAGCGGAGGATATCTATCAGAAATTAAGTTTGCTCGATCCCTCGAAAACAGCTTATTTTGCAGCGAAAATTGAAGAACTAAAGAAAACGAGTTGATATGACTATTTTATTTGTGATCCTGATCATTCTTGCCTCTGTTATACTGGGTTTTATCGTGTTGGTTCAGAATCCAAAAGGTGGTGGCCTGGCCGGCAGTTTCGCCGGTTTGAGCAACCAGTTCATGGGGGTTAAACAGACAACGGATGTACTTGAGAAAGGCACCTGGATATTTGCAGGTGTAATTGGTGTATTGTGTCTCGCATCGACGTTCTTCATCGCGCCTAATGGGGTCGCTGCTGGACCATCCAGTACGAATGCGACTGATGCGCAGGTACCAGCAGGTCAGAGACCTCCGGCGCAGAACAATCCTACTACTGTGCCTCTGCAGCAACAGCCTGCACAGCCAGCACAGCCGGTTCCAAATCCGTAATTAACAAAGGTTATATAAAATTGCTCCCCTGTCGGCAACGACGGGGTTTTTTGTTTATTTTGTTACCAATAACTATGAAAAAATTTATCCTAATCAGCCTTACCCTCCTGTTATTGGTCGGCGCATTCCTTGCGTGGAAGTTTATCGGCCCTGCAGTATCTGTCAAGGACGAGGAATACCTGTACGTTCGTACTGGTTCTTCGTATGACGATGTCACTCAGGAACTCGTTTCGAAAGATTTCATACAAGGCACTACCTGGTTCAATCTTACCTCCCGTATCATTGGCTACAAGAATGTGAAGCCCGGCCGGTACCAACTCAAAAAAGGTATGAGCCTGATGAATCTGGTGCGTATGCTAAACAATGGGCAGCAGACCCCTGTCAATTTCGTAATCACGAAGATCCGGACAAAAGAGACACTGGCGGACAGGCTCGGCAATGCATTCGAATCGGACTCTACCGAAATGATTGCATTCCTAAATAACACGGATTCCTTAAAGCCTTTTGGGCTTGATACGAATACGGTAATGTCTATGGCACTTCCTCTTACTTATACTTTGAAATGGAACACGTCACCGGGAAAGATTTTTCGCCAATTTCATGCGGCGTACTCCACCTTTTGGACTGTCGAAAGGAAAGAAAGGGCGAAGAGTCTCGGACTTTCACCAACGGAGGTAGTGACTATTGCGTCCATTATTGACGAGGAAACGAACGCGGCCGTTGACAGACCGAAGATCGCTAGTGTGTATCTCAACCGGGTAACCAAAGGGATGCCGCTACAGGCCGATCCAACACTCAAGTTTGCGCTAAAGAGTTTTGGAATCAAACGTATTCTTAACGAACATAAGACCGTTGAATCTCCCTATAATACTTATATGTTTAAAGGACTTCCGCCGGGGCCTATCTGTACACCGGCAACTGCCACAGTAGATGCAGTATTAGCGGCTCCGCAAACAGATTATCTTTATTTCGTTGCGAATAGTGATTTTAGCGGTACGCATATTTTTACTACCAACTACGACGATCACCTGAAATATGCCAGGCTTTATCAGCAAGAGTTGAATAAACGCAACGTGAAATAATCCTGATGCACCTGCTCACGCAAATAAGACGAGAAATAATTACATCACCACCGTTCAGCTTCCTGATCAGGAAAAGCAAAAAGATCTTATTGCCGGGATTCCAGGGCATCCCGCTTTTCGATGTCATACGTTTCCTTTTCAACCAGGCAAAGAAGGTTGGATTTACTGAACGCGCCTCTGCCATTGCATTCAATTTCACCATGACTATCCCGCCACTGGTGATCACGCTTTTTACACTACTTCCCTATCTGCCGATTTCCAAGAACTTCATGGCGGAAATGTTTATGCTTATCCGGGACGTGGTCCCCGGGGAAAAGAATAATGCAGGACTGATCAATTTTCTGGAGGATATGCTCGACAATCCCAGAACGGGAGTATTATCTGTCGGATTCATGCTCGCCCTCTTCTTCTCCTCCAACGCCGTGTTGGGCATCATGCGCTCATTCGATAGGCAGTATATTGGTTTCATTAAGAGGAAAGGAATGAACCAACGATGGGTGGCACTGCGGTTGACCCTTGTCCTATTCTTCCTGTTTATCCTGTGTGTATCTGCTCTCATCATGCAGGGAAACGTCTTGCGTTGGCTTGGCGTTAGAGATGCCTGGCTCATTGCCATTATCAACTACGTGCGTTGGGCGCTTATAGTACTGTTGTTCCTAATGTCTATCTCATTTATCTACCGGTGGGCGCCGGCAGTCCACAAGAAATGGAAGCTGATCAACCCTGGTTCGATCCTGGCCACCTTCCTTACGATGACGTTCACAGCCGGTTTTTCCTATTATGTGAGTAATTTTTCCAATTACAATGAATTGTACGGTTCAATCAGCACTTTGCTGATACTCATGTTGTTAATATATTTTAATTCACTCGTTTTGCTCATCGGCTTTGAACTAAATGTCAGCATCAACTCGCTCAAACACGAGGTGGATGAAAGGAAGAAAAACCTTGCCGGCGGGAATCATCCGGTTTGAATTTTATCGAACTTTACGCTAACCCAAAAAATATTGATATGAAAAAACTCCTTTTGGCTGCCCTCCCTTTTGCGGCCATTGCTTTCCTTGCTTTGAGGCCAGTGGCTGATCCACTCGCAATCGGTTCTACTATTCCTGAGAAAGAGACCAAGATGAAAGATATTTCTGGAAAAGAGGTTTCCTTCAAGCAGGCATTCCGTGAGAACGGACTCCTGGTGATGTTTAGCTGCAATACTTGCCCAGTGGTACATAAATACGAGTCCAGAACTGTTGAATCATGCAAGAAGGCTCTCGACAGTAAAGTCGGCGTCATTCTTCTTAACTCAAACGAGGCCTATCGCGAAAAAGGCGATTCTTATGACGATATGAAGGAATATGCAGGCAAGATGGGGTATGCCTGGAACTATGTAGTAGATCAGGGTTCGACTATGGCGGATGCTTTTGGAGCCACAAGGACACCTGAAGTTTTCCTATTCGATAAAAACGGGAAACTGGTTTACCATGGTGCCATTGATGATAATCCGAATGGCGGAGGGGATGTGACCCGCAAGCACCTCGCAATAGCGATCGATGAACTGGCGGCTGGAAAGGAAGTCTCGACCAAGAAGACCAAGTCTGTAGGCTGTACTATCAAAAGAATTTAACCAGGAGGAAAAAATAATCTACGGTTCCGCCCTAAAGGCGGAACTTTTTTTTGCTCGCGTGTATGGAATTAAAAAAAGCAGGCATCCCATTTCTGCCAACACCCATTTCTTAACCCTGCTGCAAGTTTTTCGTCGATACCTCCGATGAATTAAATTGCAGTACCAACTCCAGGCTTATGCAGTTTACAAAAGCATCCTTTTGGAATCGCACACTCATTAGCAGGCTATTAATCCTCACCTTCATGACTCTAGTCGGTTTTTCACTAGCTAAAGGTATTCAGACACAAAGTGTCATCGCCATCCTGTTGTCGGTGGTTAGCCTGGGAGCGGCAGTATATTTTCTCTACTTATTAGCGAAGATGAACCAGGATCATGAAGAGGCGATCTAGTTCTTTCCCAGGACTTCCAGGATTTGTTTCTCCAACTGCTCTCTTGAAAATTCCTGCTCGAAAAATTTCCGGTAGGTTGTCTTGTTATTGATGAACAAGGTGGCAGGTATGGCTCCCGACCAGGTACTATCGACCTTAGGGATGAAGTAATCTGCGTTCGATTCGTCCAACCATGCGATTGGTGCATTGAATTTCCTCTTTGCTGCGAAAGGTTGAATTTTTGTAAAATCCTCCTTTAAATCCAGGCTCACGAGTAATAGCTTGATGCTATCCTTCTCGTATTTCTTTGCCATTTCCTGGAAATAAGGAATCTCCTCAATGCAGGGCAGGCAGAATGTCGCCCAGAAGTTGACGATCATAGGCGTCCTGCTTTCCCTAATGGTCTTTTCAAGATCCGTAATCTTGATACGCTGAACCTTTTGCCCAAAACAAACAGTAAAAGCCAAAGAAGATATGGCGACGATGATAATTCTTTTCATAAACCAGAACGTTAAACGTTAAAACTTTAAACTCTTAAACTTGTTCATTCCTCTCCCATTTCTCATACTGCTGCCTATACCTGACGTCATCCAGCTTCTGTTGGTTGTAATGGCCGGCCTTTGATTTTTGCTGAAAAGCCTCGTACATGGTGACGGCGCAAGCCACACTAATATTTAGCGATCTAATGATCCCTACCTGGGGAATGATGAAATTTCCATCCGCCAGGTTCCTTATGTCTTCCGACACACCTGACTGTTCATTTCCAAATACCAGTGCTATGCGTCCTGTGAGATCGATATCATATAAAGCTACCGCATCGCTGCTTAAATGCGTGGTCAAAATGGACGAATAGCGCTTCCTCAAGGATGAGAAGCATTCTTCCGCGTTGTCAAACTGGTGAATGGTCAGCCATTTCGCAGCGCTGGATGAACTTCTCGCACCCCATTTCTTATGTCTTGGTATTTTGGTATTGAGAATATAAACCTCTTCAACGCCAATGGCGTCGCATGTTCGCATCACCGCGGAAATATTATGTGGATCGAATACGTTTTCCAGAACGACGGTGATATCGTCCTGTCTTTTATTCAACACAGCAGTGAGTCTTTCGTGACGTTCAGGGGTCATAAAAACGGAGGGGTTTATCTTGCCGGACTACTTAATTTATTTATATTTATAGTTGATGCTTACGATTGTTTTACAAGTTCATTCTTTAAACTTATGAAATACCCTAAACTCCAAAATTATATTAACGGCGCCTTTGTTGACTCAGCGTCAGACCAAACCCTTGAGGTTATTTCCCCGATCGATGGCAATTTGTTGTCTACGGTGCCACTTTCCACATCACGTGACCTCGACGAGGCCGTAAAGGCTGCAAAAAAAGCATTCCCGGCGTGGAGCCGAACGCCCATCAAGGAACGAGTGCAGGTTTTCTTCCGATACAAGTATTTATTGGAAAAAAACATGAAGGAACTGGCAGAACTCGTACAGGAAGAGAATGGAAAGACCTATAGTGAAGCAGTAGCGGAGGTTGAAAAGAGTATAGAACTGACCGAGTTTGCTACCTCGCTTCCGCAATTGGTGACCGGCGAAGTGCTTGAGGTTAGCAAAGGCGTGGAGTGCAGGACGGAGAATGTTGCCTTAGGCGTAGTGGCCTCCATTGTTCCATTTAATTTTCCAAGTATGGTTCCCAACTGGACCATTCCCAATGCGATCGCACTCGGAAATTGTATGATCATGAAACCATCCGAGAAAGTTCCGCTTAGTTGTGCGCGACTCGCTTCCTTATTGAAGGAAGCCGGGCTTCCCGATGGTGTATTCAATATTGTAAACGGTGATAGCAAGATTGTAACCGCAATTTGTGATCATCCCGGAATCGAGGCTGTATCATTCGTCGGTTCTACTCATGTAGCCAAGATCGTATATCAGCGCTCGACCAGCACGTATAAAAGATGCCTGGCATTGGGTGGAGCAAAGAATCACCTCATGGTGCTTCCAGATGCAATACCGGGAATGACGGCACAAAACGTAGCCGCATCTATGAGCGGATGCGCCGGTCAGCGTTGCATGGCTGCTAGCGCTATGGTAGGCGTAGGCAACATAGACCATATAATTGATAAGATCTGCGAAGAGGCAAGGAAGATCATCCCGGGAGAGAATCTCGGCGCAGTCATCAATAAAGAATCAAAGGAGAAAATAGAAGGATATATTACTGAGGCGGAAAAACAGGGGGCGACTATACTCGTAGATGGAAGGAATGCCAAGGTAAAGGGAAAGGAAAACGGAACCTACGTTGGTCCTACTGTAATCGACCACGTCACGCCCGGGATGAGTGTAGCTACAGAGGAGATCTTTGGGCCCGTGATCTCGATCATGCGAACAAACACGGTCGATGAGGCACTAGCAATCGAGAATGCAAACCCTTATGGAAACGCGGCATCCGTATTCACACAGAATGGTGGGATGGCACGTTATATTATCGACCGCGCAAGCGCCGGCATGATCGGGGTGAATGTAGGCGTACCCGTGCCCAGGGAACCGTTTTCCTTTGGTGGGTGGAATGAGAGCAAATTCGGTGTAGGCGATATAACCGGTAAAAGTTCAATAGGCTTCTGGACGAAATTGAAGAAGTCAACGACCAAATGGAATGCAGAGGCGGGGGTGAATTGGATGAGTTAGATGAGGCGGCCGAGTGCGGCAGCGATTGCTACTGTAAAGTACAGAAGCATTGAGGAGCTTAATGTCGTATAGATTTTTTGGTTCAAGGTGTGGAGAAAAATACAAGTTAGATCAAGAAAGAAACGGAAATCCTGATGCCCGGCTGAGTTGGCCATTTCATATTTTGAAGTTCACAAAAAGAGTTCTGATGAGAGCTTCAAAACGCAATGTGGTTATTCCAGACGAGACGATCATCCGAAAGATCTATATCATACGCGGGCAAAAGGTAATGCTTGATTTCGATTTAGCTGGGCTATATGAAGTTGAAACCAGAAGGTTGAATGAGCAGGTGAAACGCAATATTGATCGTTTTCCAAAGGACTTTATGTTCCGGCTAAATGCAAATGAGTGGCAATGTATGATGTCGCAAATTGCGACATCATACCCAGAAAATGTTCATTACCAGTCAATTGAAGACAACAAGACATCGTTATTATCCCAGGAAAAGAGAAAGATTAGTTCACCACCTTTTGCGTTTACCGAACATGGGGTAACTATGCTTGCCAGCATATTGAAGAGCGAGCGGGCAATAAAGATGAGCATAGCAGTCGTGAGAGCATTTATCGAACTAAAGAGGTCGGTTCTTCAAATGGACGAGATAGTAGAACAACTCACCACTTTGAAGGAACATCTAGGCGAGCATGATAAACAGCTTCACCAGATCTACACCGCAATAGAGAATCTATTGAAGGAAAAGGTAGAGGAAAAGACCTGGGATACAAGAGTTAGAATTGGATATAAACAATAGACAAAAGATTCAAAATTTGATTTTTGCATTCAGATCATGTAGTATAGGTTTATAAAATAAACAGTTTATAATGTCTGAGACGAAAACAATTCCGAAAGCTAATCCCGCAGAAGCACAGGACATCATCCGGAACAACCAGGACCACACGCTTTTTTCCTGGAGCAAACAAAAAGGAACGAATCCTATCGCAGTCAAATACGGAAAAGGCGTTTACCTCTATGACTACGATGATAAGCGTTATATCGATTTCTCCTCCGGCCTGATGAATGTCAACATTGGCCACGGGGATCAACGTGTCACGGACGCGGTTGTGAAGCAGATGCAGGAGGTAAGTTATGTTACCCCTTCTTGCGTCACAAAGGTGCGTGGCGAATTAGGCAAGAAACTCGCATCAATTTGTCCCGGCGATCTGAATAAAGCGTTCTTCACTCTATGCGGTGCCACTTCGATAGAGAACGGCATCAAGCTCGCAAGATTATTTACTGGCCGCCATAAGATATTGACGCGCTATCAATCCTATCATGGCGCCTCTTATGGTGCAATGTCGGCAAGTGGAGATCCACGAAAGATTCCCATGGACGGACAGCAGGCACCGAATTTTGTTCACTTTGACTTACCCTATCTCTATCGTTGGGAATATGGCGAAGAAAATCTATTGAAGGAAACCGTTGCGGCTCTCGAGAGATTGATAAGCTATGAAGGTCCTGCGAACATTGCAGCCATCCTGTTGGAAGGAGAATCAGGATCATCAGGATGTCTGAAATACCCCGTCGGGTATTTGCAGAAGGTCAGAGCGATTTGTGATCGTCACGGCATTCTACTTATCATGGATGAAGTCATGAGTGGATTTGGCAGAACTGGGAAATGGTTTGGATTCGAACATCATGGAATTGTTCCTGACATGATTGCAATGGCGAAAGGACTAACGTCCGGCTATTTGCCTTTTGGATGTCTTATGGTGAACGATAAGATCGCCGCTAAGTACGATGATGCGGTATTAGCCCTGGGGCTCACCTACTCTGCACACCCAGTAAGTTGCGCTGCTGCCCTTGAGATGCTCAATATTTACGAGGATGATAATTTGATCGAGAATGCCGCGAAGATGGGACGCTATATGGATCAGCAATTGCAAGGCTTAAAAGATAAACATCCAAGTATTGGAGACTGGCGAAATACCGGTCTGCTTGGATGCATCGAACTCGTCAAGAGTAAGACGACGAAAGAGCCTATGGCGCCGTTCAATGCAAAACCTGATGAAATGGGCGTGATGACCAAAGTGGCGGCTAAGATCAGGGAACTTGGAATGTACACTTTCGTTCGGTGGAACTATATATTTGTTGCTCCTCCGCTGTGCGTAACGAAGGAGCAGATTGATGAGGGACTATCGATAATCAGCCAGGCTATTTCACTCGCCGACCAGGAGGTGAAGTAGAAACATTTAACCTGGTCACCTCTCACTTGCTCTGTTTCTCGCTCTCACTATATCGATCCATTTGCAAAACGTAAACTATCTGATGGAAAAGGTCATTAAGGGAGAAAATATGAATGGAGACTCATCGTTGACAAACGAGGACCTCGCTCCTGTTCCACCAGCCAGACGTACATGGGGCACCTGGAACTACGCTGCCTTGTGGATTAGTATGAGTCTATGCATTCCTACCTACATGCTTGCGAGTTCATTGATAGAGGGGGGCATGAATTGGTGGCAGGCAATACTTACAATCTTCATCGCGAATACCATTGTATTGATCCCGATGGTGCTCAATGGGCACGCCGGAGCGAAATATGGAATTCCTTTTCCAGTGCTGGTCAGATCAAGCTTCGGCACAAAGGGTGCAAACATTCCCGCGATGTTAAGAGCGATCGTCGCCTGTGGTTGGTTTGGTATACAGACCTGGATCGGGGGAACAGCAATCTATTATATGCTCCGCGTATGGTTTCCTCAACTACCTGAAATCGTTATATCGGGATCCTTACCTAATGCGGCGCCTTTATTCTGCTTCCTGCTATTCTGGCTACTCAACATGTTGGTGGTATACCTCGGCGTGGAGAGCATCAGGAAATTATTGGTGTTCAAGGCCATCTTTCTTCCGGTAGCAGCGCTAGCTCTTCTATTCTGGGCGATCAGCGCGGCGAACGGTCTCGGACCTATTCTCGATCAACCAGCCAGACTCTCTGGAGATGAATTCTGGAATTATTTCTTCCCGGCATTAACTGGAATGGTTGGCTTCTGGGCTACTCTTTCGTTGAACATACCAGACTTCACGCGTTATGCGAAGAGTCAACGAGCGCAGATACGGGGTCAAGCTATTGGCCTTCCACCATCGATGACGTTGTTTGCATTCATTGGGGTGGTAGTGACATCCGCGACCGCTATCATTTATGGTAACACTATCTGGGATCCAGTATTGCTGGCTGGCAAATTTGAAAATAAATTGATGGTCACATTCGCTATGCTGGCGGTGGCGATTTCAACTCTTGCGACGAACATTGCCGCAAACATTGTGAGCCCTGCAAATGATTTCTCAAATATAGCTCCTAAGAAAATCAGCTTCAGGACAGGCGGTTACATCACCGGCATAATTGGAATAATGATATTCCCGTGGAAACTGGTGGCGGACCCAACCGGATACATCTTTACCTGGCTCGTAGGCTACTCGAGTTTGCTTGGTCCGGTGGGCGGCATCATGATCGCCGATTATTATTTCATTCGAAGACAACAGCTCAACGTAGTCGACCTTTACAGGCATGAAGGACAATACAGTTACCAAAATGGATTTAATTCTGCTGCTTTGGTTGCTCTATTACTCGGGATACTTCCGAATGTACCGGGCTTTCTTGTCACGACAAAGATCATCAGCGCTAATTCAGTCCCGTCATGGATCGCAGGGCTATACCACTACGCGTGGTTTGTCGGCTTCATCGTAAGCGGATTCATTTATTGGGGTATGATGAGAAACAAAGTACTTGACAATAAACCAAGCCTCCAAACAGCGGATGCAACCGCCAACTATAATTAAACAATATGTCGCTATTAATAAAAAACGGTAGAATAATTACTGCAACCGATGACTACGTAGCCGATATCTTCATCGAGGGAGAGACTATCAGGGCCATCGGGAGGAATCTACATATCAAGGCAGACAGGGAAATGGATGTCGCCGGCAAATTGGTATTCCCCGGTGGTATCGATCCGCACGTTCATCTCGAAATGCCTTTTATGGGTACATTTTCTAGCGATAGCTATGAAACTGGTACACGTGCGGCATTGTTTGGTGGCACCACCATGGTCATTGATTTCATTCTGCAGAAACAGGGAAAGCCACTGAGGTCTGCACTGGATGAATGGAAGCGCAGGAGTACAGATAATTGCGTGGGAGATTATAGCTTTCACATGGCGGTGACAGATTTCAACGACACCACCAAATTTGAAATCCGGGATCTCATCGAGAAAGAAGGAATTACCTCGTTCAAGACTTTTATGGCCTACAAAGGTGCACTAATGATTGACGACCGCCAGATGATCGGATTGATGGAAGAAGTTAAGAAACATGGTGGCCTGATAAATGTGCATGCTACTAATGGCGACATGATCGACTACCTGGTTGAAAAACACAGGTCGGAAGGAAAACTCACGCCTCTATATCACTATTTGTCTCAACCGGAGGTCACCGAGGCCGAAGCAAGTGAACGGTTCGCGGATATGGCGAATTATACTGGCTGTCCTGGATATATTGTTCACCTCACCTGTGAAGGAGCACTCAACGCAGTTAGAAACGCGACGAAACGAAATCAAAAGGTCTTCGTTGAAACCTGCATCCAATATCTCATACTCGACGCATCGCTTTATGAAAAGAATTTCGAGGGCGCGAAATGGGTGATGAGTCCGCCACTCCGTGAGAAGAAAGACCAGGAAACGCTTTGGGCGGGAATCAACCAGGGACTTGTGCAGGTGGTGGCAACGGATCATTGTCCGTTCAAGTGGGAACAGAAACTATTAGGCAAAGATGATTTCGCAAGAATACCGAACGGACATCCTGCTATCGAGAATCGAATGGAACTTCTCTACAGCGAAGGGGTGCACAAAGGAAAGATCACTTTGAATAAATATGTGGAAGTCGCTTGTACCAATGCAGCAAAAATCTTCGGCATGTTTCCAAGAAAAGGAACAATTGCTGTGGGAAGTGATGCAGATATTGTAATTTTTGATCCGGATGAAAAACACGCCATCTCCGCGAAGACGCATCATATGAATGTTGATTATAGTGGCTATGAAGGTTGGGAGGTGACAGGTAAAGTGAAGACGGTGTTGTTGCGCGGCCAGGTGGCGATAGAGAACAACAAGTGTCTAGTGAAAAAAGGGTATGGGCAATTTATCAAGAGAAAGAAGGTTGGAGCGATAATTTAGAAAGACGGAAAGTCCGAAAGTCCGAAAGACGAGATTGAATTTCGAAAACTATTCAAATATTAATCCTTTCTCTTTTTATCGATTCTAAACTAGTAATAAAGACCTGGTCTTTTGGACTTCCGGACTAAACAATCAAACATATTTATGCCAAGAATCATTAAATCAGGACTTATCCAACTCAGCCTTCCCAAGACAGAGGGAGAAGGAACGATTGCAGAAATTAAAGAAGCAATGGTACAGAAGCACCTGCCACTTATTGACGAAGCCGGAAAGAAAGGCGTGCAGATTCTCTGCTTCCAGGAAATCTTCAATACACCCTACTTCTGTCCCGGACAAGACAAGGCCTGGTACGAATCTGCTGAGACCGTTCCCGGCCCTACAATTGAACGAATGCAGGAATATGCGAAGAAGTACAGCATGGTAATTATTGTTCCGGTTTACGAGAAGGAACAAGCCGGAGTTTTGTACAATACTGCAGCGGTAATAGATGCGGACGGGACATACCTTGGAAAATATCGAAAGAATCATATCCCTCACACTTCCGGGTTCTGGGAGAAGTTCTTCTTTAAACCTGGGAACCTTGGATATCCTGTATTCCAGACACGTTATGCAAAAGTGGGTGTTTACATTTGCTATGACAGGCACTTTCCCGACGGTGCGAGAATACTTGGACTGAATGGCGCAGAGATCGTGTATAATCCATCGGCTACCGTTGCCGGACTTTCTCAATATCTCTGGAAGCTCGAACAGCCGGCACATGCTGCCGCCAATGGATATTTCATGGGATGTATCAACCGCGTGGGCACTGAGAAGCCATGGAACCTGGGAAAATTTTATGGTTCGTCCTACTTCGTTGATCCAAGAGGGCAGATATTTGCCCAAGCCAGTGAGGACAATGATGAATTACTCGTGGCAGAGTTTGACCTCGATATGATTGAGCAGGTGAGGAATGTATGGCAATTCTTTAGGGATCGGAGGCCGGAGACTTACGGAAAATTGGTGGAGTTATAGGGTTTCACGCAAAGGCACAGAGGCGCAGAGACAAAATGAGAAATTAGTTTAATCTTTTGGTCGAGGGTTGTGTTTCTCTCAAAGGCGCGAAGTTTCGCAAAGCCGCAGCGCAACCAATCAACCAATCAACCAATCAACTAATCAACAAACAAACCAAGCAGTGTCTATTAAGAACAACAGGTTGACGAACGAGCAATACGACGAAAATTTCAGCGACATCCATCCTCCATTCGAAAATAAGGAGGCTGCGCTAGTCGAGGCAAACCGTTGCCTGTTTTGTTATGATGCACCTTGTACAAAGTCCTGTCCAACGAGCATCAATGTTCCAAAGTTTATTAAACAGATCACCACTGAAAATATCAAAGGCTCCGCTCTCACCATCTTTAACGCAAACATTTTTGGAGGCGGCTGTTCCCGGGTATGTCCAGTGGAGAAATTATGTGAGGGTTCCTGTGTCTACAATCTACTGCACGAGGCGCCAATTCCTATTGCCAAACTACAGCGCTACTCTACCGAAAAGGCCATCCAGGATAAGTGGAAACTTTTTGAACGCAAGCCTTCGAATGGAAAACGAGTGGCAGTGGTCGGTGCAGGTCCTGCGGGACTAAGTTGCGCGCACGTGCTTTCTCGCGAAGGAATAGACGTAACAGTATTCGAAAAGGAAAGCAAAGGAGGTGGACTGATGACATACGGCATTGCAGCTTACAAAGTGACGCCGGCCTTCTGCCAGGACGAAGTCGATTTCATTACTTCCCTTGGTGGCATTGAAATAAAATATGATCATGAACTCGGGAAACAGTTTTCGCTACAGGATCTACAGAGAGATTTCGATGCCGTCTATCTGGGAATAGGCGTAGGTCTCGCAAACAAACTGTCGATACCTGGTGAGGAATTGCAGGGTGTTGAAGATGCTATTCGCTTCATCTATGATATCCGTACCAGGGGTTATGGCAACGTTCCGGTTGGGGACAAGGTAATTGTTATAGGTATGGGCATGACTGCGATCGATGCGGCCACACAGGCCAAGCGACTTGGGGCATCTGAAGTAACAATGGTATATCGAAGAAGTGAAGCAGAGAAGAACTGTACGCAAGTGGAATTGGATATCGCCAAACTGGATGGTTGCAAGATGGTCTGGCTGGCGGCACCAAAAGAAGTCTTAGGTGAAGAGGGTAAGGCAAAAGCACTAGTGTGCGATATAATGAAACTGGGTGCACCAGACTATTCGGGTAAGCCTTCCCCCATCCCTACGGGTGAAACAATCACCATTGAGGCAGACATGATCATTAAGGCTACAGGTCAGCGCCCGTTCGAAGACCTGGTCGGTCAAAATCAAATAGAACATAATAGGGGAAAAATAATTGTGCGCGACAAGGTATCTACTACTATCAAAGGCGTCTTCGCCGGAGGTGATTGTGTAAATGGTGGAAAGGAAGTGGTGGATGCGGTGCAGGCGGGAAAAGAGGGAGCGGAGGCGATATTCTCTTATCTCGGACTACAATAAATCAATGGTTTACTGGTTTAATAGTTTAATGAGTTTAAAAGTTTACACCGATCGAATCTTCACTATTTGAGGGTAAATTCGAATTTTCGAACTCCTAAACTTATTAAACTCATTAAACTTTTAAACTACTTAAACGCTAGAACGATGGCAGACATTTCCGCGAACTTCCTAGGCATCAAGTCGCCCAATCCCTTTTGGCTTGCAAGTGCTCCGCCAACGGATAAGAAATATAATGTGCTTCGCGCTTTCGAGGCGGGCTGGGGCGGTGTAGTTTGGAAAACGTTGGGCTCACAAGTGAAGAATGTGTCATCGAGGTATTCTGCTGTGGATTTTAATGGGGTGAGAATAATGGGCTTTAACAACATAGAATTGATATCGGATCGTCCACTCGATATTAATCTTAAGGAAATCGCCGAATGTGTGAGACTATTTCCCGATCGCGCAATGATCGTTTCCCTGATGGCAGACAATGATCGCAACAGCTGGCATGAATTAATAAAAAAGGTAGAAGATACGGGGGCTCACGGATTCGAATTGAACTTCGGTTGCCCACACGGCATGACTGAACGCGGCATGGGTGCATCCGTAGGACAAGATCCGGAAATAGCGAAGATGGTGGTGGAATGGGTAATGGAGGCCGCTACCCTACCCGTTATCACTAAACTTACACCGAACGTGCATTCGGTGGTGCCTACGGGTAAAGCCGTAGTGGAAGCAGGCACAAGCGCACTATCACTCATCAACACAATACAGTCTGTAACGGGTATCGATCTCGACACTCTCGTTCCCAATCCATATGTCGCCGGCAAGTCTGTCTTTGGAGGCTATTGTGGTCCGGCAGTAAAGCCGATAGCGCTAAAGATGCTAACTACCATTAGCCAGGACGGTACAACCTCAAAGGTGCCCGTATCCGGTATCGGTGGAATCAGCACCTGGAAGGACGCAGCCGAGTTCATGCTTCTGGGAGCCACCACGGTGCAGGTGTGTACTGCCGCAATGAAACATGGCTTCCGTATTGTGGAGGATATGTGTGAGGGACTCAACAATTGGATGGATGAAAAAGGCTTCGCGACCATCTATGATTTTATTGGCAAGTCCGTGCCTACGATCACGCACTGGGAAGATCTCGACATCAACTATCACCATGTAGCCAAGATCAACCAGGACAAGTGCATCCATTGCGGACTCTGTTATATCGCATGCGAGGATACCTCGCACCAATCGATCAGTCTTACCTACGGCAAACCATATAACACATATGCTATCAAAGAAGAAGAATGTGTGGGTTGCAACCTCTGCAAGCTTATCTGCCCGGTGGAGAATTGCATAACCATGGAAGTTAGGAGAGTAGATGACGAATACCTGAACTGGAAAGAGTTTCAAAGGCGAGGGTTACCCCTGAACGATCACTAAGTAGGTTTACCTTGTCTTTACGGCTACATATTCGCATTTTTGGGAGGCTAAATCCAATCCAACTCCTGCATTATGAAGAAAGTAGTCAGAAAAACCCTCAAGATCACGGGTATCACCCTGGTGGTACTAATCGTTCTCGTCCTCCTTATTCCTGTAATCTTTAAGAAACAGATCACTACACTCGTAAAGAAGGAGATCAATAGTAACCTCACAGCGAAGGTTGACTTCGATGACGTAAGTCTTTCTCTATTCAGTCATTTTCCAAAGGTAGCCATCTCGCTGAATGAACTGACCATAGTCGGTACCGGTCAGTTTGAAAAGGATACACTTCTTTCTACACAAAGTCTCGAGGCAACTGTCAATCTTATCAGCGCGATAAAGGGGACAGATATCAAAGTATATGGTGTATACCTCGAATCTCCAAGAATTCACGCTCTCATCGACGAGGATGGAAGAGTCAACTGGGATATCGCTATAGCCGATACGATTTCATCATCCCTATCAGATACGACGGCTTCGCCGTTTACAATGAAGCTTGAGCACTACGAGATTAACAATGGATACATCTATTATAACGACGAGGCAGGTAATATGTCTGCAGAGATCGAGGGACTGAATCACGAAGGTAGTGGTGACTTCACAAGCGAAGTATTCACCCTTTCAACATCCACTACCGTAGACGCGGCCAGTTTCATTTATGAGGCTATCCCCTATCTGGCACAGACCCGGACAGTTATTGATACAGATATCGAAATTGACACAAAGACCGGCAAGTATACGTTCAAGACAGATGCAGTTTCACTCAATAATCTTAAACTGAATGCCGAAGGATTTTTCCAACTTCTGAATGATAGCGTGTATAATATGGATTTTGCCTTCAAGACCGCATCAAACGAATTCAAGGATATTCTTTCCCTCGTCCCTGGCATCTATAAGAGTAATTTTGACGAAATAAAGACAGATGGCAAAGCCGAATTACAGGGATTTGTGAAGGGGTATTATAGTCCGACACAACTTCCCGCATTCGATGTCAACCTGCACATCAAGGATGGAATGTTCAAATATCCTGACCTTCCCGACCCTGTTCGCAATATCCAGTTAGCCATGCAGGTTAATAACCCGGATGGAAAACCAGACAATACAGTTGTAAACATTTCAAGCGGACACCTGGAGATGGATAAGGAACCTTTTGATTTCAGGTTCCTGCTCAAGCAGCCGATGACTAATCAGTACATCGACGCGATGGTTCAAGGCAATGTTGACCTGGGTAAGGTATCACGGATGATAAAACTAGATAAAGGAACCAACCTCTCGGGGTTAATGAAGGCGGATGCGTTTGCGCGTGGCAACCTTGCCGATTTACAGCAGCAGGCGGGCGACTTCAGGGCCGGCGGTTATTTTGATATCAGTCGACTACATTACTCATCACCTTCTGTTCCCCAGCCGATCAACAACGGGCGCATGAAGATTGAAATAAACAATTCAGGAGGTATTGCCGATAACACCTCTATACAGTTGACCTCAGGTCATGTTGAGGTTGGAAACAATCCAATAGATTTCGCCCTTAACCTTAAACACCCTGTTTCATCAATTGATTTCGATGGCAAGGCTGCAGGAACATTCAATCTTGACAACATCAGACATTTTGTATCTCTGGGTCCGGGGACTAAAGTATCGGGGGTGTTGGAGGCCGACCTGGCATTTGCAGGCAGTAACAAGGCCATTGAAAATAAGCAATACGATAAGATCATCGTTAACGGTACCGCCTCTGCAACCGAATTCAAATACCAATCACCAGATTACCCGACAGGCATAACATTACATAGTGCCGTCCTCGGATGCACTGGAAAGAATGTAACACTGTCAAAACTCAGCGGTAATTACATGGGCACAAACTTTACCGCGAACGGTGTACTCAATAACATCATCGGATATGTGCTCCAGGAGCAATCACTTACCGGCACATTAAACCTATCGGCCGACAGACTAAATCTGAATGACTGGATGGGAACCGACACTACAACGATAACAAGTTCGACAACTACAGCCCCCACCCCCTTCATGGTCCCGTCAGATGTAAACATGGTGGTGCATGCGAAAGCGGAACGGGTGGTCTATGATAAGGTGAATTATGATGACATTAATGGAACACTCACACTAAAGGATGAAACGGTCCGGTTCGAGGATGTAAAAGCAAAGGCCCTGGATGGAAGGATCGAATTGGATGGAAGCTATTCTACAGTAAGCGATAAGAAAAGACCGGCTATTAGTGTCGGTTACAATATCAAGGATATGGACATACAGAAGGCATTTTTCGCCTTCAACACGGTCAGGTCGATCATGCCAATTGGAAAATTCCTCGCGGGTAAGCTCAGTTCAGAACTAACCATGACCGGAAACCTCGATGGAAGTATGATGCCTAATCTTGGAAGTCTGAGTGGCAAAGGAAATCTCCTCCTTATTGAAGGAGTACTGAGCAAGTTTACGCCACTTGAAAAACTGGCTGGTTTATTACAAATTGACCGTTTGAAATCCATAAGCATAAAAAACATTAAGAACTATATCGAATTTGCGAATGGCAAAGTGCTTGTCAAACCATACTCGATAAAGGTTGATGATATCGAGATGCAGATTGGAGGAACGCATGGGTTCGACCAGGGAATCGACTATGTAATTGCCATGAAGGTTCCGCGGAAGTATATGGGCACACAGGGAAATGGTCTGGTAAACGACCTGGCCTCGAAAGCTACTGCGAGAGGATTGCCCGTACAATTGGGCGAAATCGTGGATCTCAATGTGAGAATGACTGGAACTATGACGAATCCTTCCATCCAGGTCGACCTGAAACAGGTTGTTGGGGATGCAATCGCAGATCTGAAACAACAGGCCGTTGACTTTGCGAAAGCAAAGTTGGATACCACCAGGCAGGTAGTAAAGGATACTTTGAACGCGGTGAAGAAACAGGTAATAAGCGACCTCAAGGATGAACTAAAGAACAAGATCATTGGAAAAGATACTATCAATTCAAATAATCTTGATAGTACTAAGAATAAGGCCGGCAAGACGTTAAAGAAGACCTTCGACAACCTGTTAAATAAAAAGAAGAAACTTCCTTCCGATTCGTTGAGATAAAAAAAGAGCCAGCCTAAAAAGGCCGGCTCGTGTATAGTTATCCTTAGTTATACTTACTTGATATCTACTACCTGGGCAGAGGATATTGTCCTTTGTCCAGTTTCCTCATCGAGGACACCGTTAACCACATACTTGATCTGAGCAGGTTCTGCGCTCGTCGCACCAGATGTGAGTAAAATCGTATACACTTTCTTGTCTTCAAACGTAACGCTACGATTCAAATTCACTGATGTACCATCAGTAACCGTGATAGTCGATTCTCCTGGAGCTACCGCAACAAAGTCAGAAACTACTGCGAAGGAAGCCTGGCCGTTGATGACGTTACTTCCACCAGATGATACGGTGATAGTAGGGTTAACCGATCCGTTTATTGCATTGATGTAACGAACATATGCCTTACCGGATGATGCGGAAAGACTGTCGAAGTTATCCTTCACGATCACATTCTGATAAGCATTATTAGCCCCTACTACGAATAGAGAATAATACTTCTTCGCCTCGAACTCATATGACGCAGTTGCGAGTGAATCTCCCGATGGATACGCATAGGTATCGACTGAGCGAGTCCCCGGAAATACACCCAGGTAGCCACCGGTGAAGTTGGTGAACTCAAGTGGATTATTCGTCAATGCGTTTCCATTAATGCCAATAGCGATAGATTTGTCAAAAGCCAGGTTAACAGCCATGAGGCCTGCAACCTCGGGATTGTTGTTTTCAAATGTCGATTTTTTGCAGGCAGTGAATGTAAGACCTGCAAAGAGCACTGCGCCTATAGCAAATGCATTAAGATGATTTCTTTTCATAATACCAACCATTTTTTAGAGTAAAGAAAGAATAAAGAGTGATTCTCAGTTTGCAGGAGGCAGATTGTTTACAGAAGTATTTCAGTCTGTAAAAATACTGCCAAATGATAATTTTAGATTTCTAAATCATCAACCTTAAGGTACTCTTAACAGCTCTTCAGCATGTGAATTTTCAAATTGATTACGGTTAAGAAAAATCCATTCGCGAATATTTTTAGAACTCTTAAGTAAACAATTCTAATAATAGCAACAGTCAATTAATGTAATGCAAAGAGGTCAGGTTTCTCAAAACAACGCAAGGACAGAGTTGAATTACCCGATGTATCAGTCAAACCATTATGAATTAAGGATCCTCTCAGTACTCAACACAGTTTCATACTTCCAAATCTTAATTCTGCCGTTGTGTACTTTTGCGAAACCTGGCGCCTTTGCGTGAAACTATTCGCGTTCGCTTGAAAGTTTATGCATCTAGGAGAAAGCTTGCAGAACACCCTGTTTTGCCTATATTTGGCAACACAACCAACTATGTCTTACGGGAATTATATATTATGCGTCGATGACGACCAGGACGACTGCACTTTTCTAAGTGAGGCGTTGAAGTTCTTGAATGGATCAGTGAAGCTACACTTCGAACCGAGTGGCGCGAAAGCCCTCCAATTCTTGGCCCAGAGAATCGACAAGAGGGAATTCCCCCGCATGATGGTGATTGACCTGAATATGCCTGGCATGGATGGCAAGGAAACGATCGATCGGGTCAGGCAGTTAAAGGATTTGACCGGCATGCCAATTCTTGTTCTTTCGACCACTGTGCATGATCCTGACATCCTGGAATTAGAGAAGTCAGGCGTTACCATATTCGCGAAGCCAAGCTCCGCACGCGACTACGAGCAGATTGCGAAAACCATAGTGCATACGATGATCAGGGATCAAACCCATTCAGACTAAACCACCCGGTCGACTTCGCCCTTTGCCATTAATGCCCCGTTACTTTAAAGTCAATTTAGCTATACGCTCCTTTATTACTGTAGCTCTTTGAGTGTTATTAGCTGCCTCTGCCAACTTCAACGCAATCTCGAGGTTGGTCTTCGCCTCCCTAAATTGTCCTTTTTTCTCCAACGCATCCGCATAGCTATCATAAACATTCACAGACGCCGGGTACAATCGCATATTCATTTCGAATGCAGCCACAGCCTCGGCTATCTTTCCACTTTCTAAATGCCGATATCCGAGTGCATTGAGCTGGCGTTCCGGGATAGCAGTGGCATACCCGTATTTTTGATGAAGAGCCTTATAATGATTTTCTAAATCCAGCAGCGAGAATCCAGGATTAGACGGAAGTTCCCACCTTTTCAAATCGCTCCACACCTTCCTCAATCCTTTATGAAAGACCGTGGAGATAGTCGACCAATGATTCTCCTCCTGCAGCTGAACAAACTCATGGTCAAGTCCCTTTAGATGAAGACGGTCTAACAAATCCCGGAATTCTGAAAAGCCATTTAGAAATTGTGGCTCATTACCCAGCGCAAAGAAGAGTGTGCTTTTTAATTCTTGTCTCGACTTCAGCAACTCCGCCCCTTTTTTAAGTACGAACCCATTGTCCCACTGAAGAAAAGGACTTGCCGCAAGATATGCATTGAAGACACCCGGGCGGGAAACAAATGAATACGTAACAAATAGACCGGATAGCGAATGTCCGGCAAGGATCTTATAAGGTTGCACACGGTAGCTTTTCTCAATCAATGGTATCAACTCCGTTTCAAGGAAACGTTGAAAGTTGTCTGCGCCACCACTTCCCGGTTGGGATGCAACTCTGGTAGGAGTCATATCTCGACCACGGTCAGTGTTGGAGATCATCACCAGGATCATTTCCGGTACCAAATCACTCCAGACCAGGTGTTCTATCGTACCAGTCATGAGGTTGATTAAGGGCGCACGTCCATCCAACATATACACAACGGGATACATTTCGGACCCACGTTCATAATCGGCGGGCACACGTACAATTATGTTGCGCTTCTCTCCGATGATCTTCGAATCGATCGTTAAGGTTGTTGCCTGCCCATTCTGGCCAAAGGAGGTTTTACCCAATGAAAGGAACACGAACACCACAATTAACCGAAGTATAACGACTCTATTCTTTCCCATAAAATCAATATTAAAGTGTTTGTTGATTCGCTTCGCTCGCAATGACGTCCACTCACCATTCACCACTCACTACTCACCTCCAATTTCATAAACCAATATCTTCATAGGCCGAAGACTATGTTCGATACCCTTCGTCGACTCTTTATTCTTGTTGTACTCGTCCAGGTGGCTATTCGCAATTACATACAACCTGTTTTTATACAACGCAGCCGTAGTCGGATCAAAAAAATCTGGATTCCCTTTATCCAGTAACACTTCTGATACAACGCTGGGTTTTTCTTCATCCAATGTATACACAACCACTGCATGAGAGGTCTTCGCTGTATCTGCGTTGTAGACCCCATACAATTTTCCTTTCTCGTACACGAGGCCATCGAGGCCATATGCAATCAAGCTGTCCTTAAAACCACTTATAGTCTGTATGTTCTTCGAATCGAGATCTACCTGGAGTATGCCAGTGCCATAAGTAGCGAGATAAAGCCTTTCATTTTTCCCGAAAGCCAAACCATTCGGCCATTTAAGTCTAGGAGAATTGATGATTGCTTCAAGCTTTTGTGTGGCGGGGAAAAATCGGTAGATGGTACTGGAATAGGTGTCCGTTATAATAAGGTCGCCGTTCTTGTCCAGTATGAGATCGTTTAACAAATGTGGCAATGTATCCTTGTACGAATAGTAGTATTTGCTTTTCCTCGATCCTAGATCGTATCCGTGGATTCGTGAGGTAAACCATTTCCCTTGCCGGATGTTGGATAGCGCCCAGAGTATATTCCTGTCGCGATCGACTTTCATGCCCAGGCCCTCGAGAAAGGAACTATCGCCGGCGATAAAATCAACTACTTCACCGCCAGGGCTTATCCTGATGATCTTCTTCTTCGCGATGCTGCTGACGAAAACATCCCCATTTTTTGGATTGATCGCAATGCCTTCTGGGATAAGTGCATTATCAGTCACGACCATACTTGACTGGGCAAATCCCTTGAATTGCCACAGCCAGAAAAACATGACGGCGACTACTTTCAGATACGGCATTAGAAACATGTATGGATAGTTTTGTCATAGATAAAACTATTCTGCCTCACCTTGGTAACCGTTCATGTAAATCGCTCACAGGACAGTTTGAAAGCCTTTTAGGGTAGTCGATGAGCTTTATACGGCGGCAGAAAAAAAATTCGGTTTTTTTGGTGACCTTTCGTCAAATCCGTCATTAATACATATACAAATTCGATGACCGAATCCCAAATAATAGAACATTTCAAGAATAAGGAATATGATAAGGCAGTCAGGGGGCTGTATAGTTCCCTGCCCGCTATCCGTCAATACATTAAGGCAAACAGCGGAACTAGTGTTGATGCAGAGGATATTTTCCAGGATGCTCTTGTCATACTCCATAACAAGATACAGAGTGGCACTCTCGAACTGACCTCTACACTCAGACAATACCTAAACGGAATTGCGAGGAATTGTTGGAGAGAGGAACTTCGGAGGCGAAAGAGGTTGCCAATATCGGGACAACCTTTCGATGTGGTGGAAACTGAATACACTGGGGAAGAGCGACACGGGTTGGCGGCGGCTGCCTTCAAGCTACTAGGTGAAAAATGCCGCGAGATTCTCATCCTCTTCTACTTCAAGAAGAAGACGATGGAAGAAATAGCGCAGACGCTGGGTTTTGCAGACGAAAATGTGGCAAAAAACCAAAAGTATCGGTGCATACAAAAAGCGAAGGAAAATTACTCATCCCTCTCAAAAGATATAGTGCATGGAAAATAGGAGTCAACTCATAGAACGTTACCTGCTAAAGGAGATGGACGCAGCTGAAAAAGCCGCATTCGAAAAAGATCTGTCAACTGACTCTTCGTTGCGGCAGGAACTGCAAGCTCAAAAGGAGGTTGTTCTCGCGGCCGAAAGGGCTGGGCTAAAGGCTGAATTCGGTTCTGCAATCAGGAAGACGATCCGATATCGAAAGTCCATCGGTTGGGGAATCGCTGGGTTCATAGCGATTATAGGGCTAATTATATTCATAATTCTTGTGAATCGAGGGGATCATCGAGAGAAAACTGATCAAACTGAAGATGCAACAGTAGAAAGGTTTAGGATAAAGTCAACTACAGACACGATTATCGAGACTCGCGAAGGCGCAATATTCGCCATACCCGCGGGAGCCTTTGACACCGATGCAGAGGAGGTAGCATTGGAGATCAGAACGGCTCTGAAACCGGAGCAGATCATACGGCAAGGGTTGTCCACGACCAGTAATGGGGAATTGTTACAAACAGCAGGCATGTTCTACCTCAATGTAAAAGAAAAGAACAAATCCGTTGGAATTGTCAAGAATATAAGTGTCAATATACCGGCTGTCGAACTTAATCCAAAAATGCAGGTGTTTGACGGGATGATGGACGATTCAGGCAATATCAATTGGATAGATCCGAAGCCCATTGAAAAAAAACTGAGGACATATGATATTCGTTCACTAGATTTCTATCCGCCGGGCTTCATACCAACGCTGAAGTCATTGCAGAAGAACTATCGCGACAAACGTTATACAGATAGCCTGTATTATTCTTTCAGTAATTATCGGCAGTCGCCTCTGGTGTCGACCGATATAATGACCGAACGTACCTTTAGGGATAATTCGATCAGATTCGCTCAGGCCATTCACGATTCCTTGCCTCCGGCTGCCAGAGACACGTCAATCATGTATCAATTCGAAATTGATCCATCCCGCATTAGAGCTATCTGGGACACCCGTTTCAACAATACCTTCATTGCAACAAAAGAGTTTGAGGAGCGGCTTCGGTTCATGCATGGCCTATGCACCGAGGATTTCCTTGATATATATCTGGAACGACTTAATCAGCCCTTGTACGAGATCGATGCCTATTGCGCCAGTATCAGTAAAGGCTCCACGAAAAACATGTTCGAGCATTTTGCAGAAAGGAAAGATGGACGTGTACCGATAGCCAGTGGAGTACAGGATAAACTTAGCGCCTATGTTCAGGGAAAATATAAGTCATACAAGGAAGCTGCAGAGAGTACGTGGCAGAAGTATCAGTCTGAACTTAGGGAACTCTCTACCGTTGCGGAAACCGAGCGTCGAGAGCAAATGCAACGGGAATTTCTTCGAACAAATGAAAATTTTGAAAAAGAATATTGCATCAACCTCACTGAGGCCTACAGGCAGATAGGAATTGTCCGTAGTTGTGATGATACTATCCCTCCTCCTCCACCTGCTACCTATTACGAGATTGAAATAAACACCACGGGTTGGAAAAACCTGGATGTATATGTATTCGATGCAACTCTAAACCGCCAAAGCATGGAATATGTGGATCCGGAAAGCGGCAAAACCGCCAGGCTTACCTATGCTGAAACCAAAGTACAGGTGGAGAATATAGAACAGTATGATCGAGTGCTGGTTTACCTGGTTCCGGACAGTCTCAACAGCTTTCAACGAATGAAGCGGGAAGGGTTGGTCTTTAAGGAAAACCTCAATTCGTTATTTACGTATGATGCGGTGGCTGTGGCGTATAAGGGGCAACAGAGCTATTATTTCAGGCAGAAGGGGGTCAAAAGCCAGGAGTATACGTTCAGGCTGGCGCCAATTTCTGAAACGGAACTCAAAGGACAGCTGAACTCGTTCTCAAAGGAGAAAGCGTGGTCAATCACGGAGGATTTGCGATACCAGGTATTTGAGCAGCAATACATGATGAAACAGCTGGAGCACCAGAAAAGCGAGCGATTCAGGGAGATTATTGCCCGTTCAATTTTCAATTGCCTGGAGAGCGATAGAGGGATGATTGAGAGCGTACGGTGAAAATGGTGAGGAATAAAAAGAACGAATGAATAGCAAGAGCCAGCGATCTCGTTTGCCCAGATAATGAATATCCTCATCGGCAGTCGGAAAAGCTTGATAAATTAATGTGCATTTTCGTAAATTGATTTCGATACCGAACTAATCAGTCGTACCGGCTAAATCGATTTTAGCAATGATACAACCTCCAATCAAACGTAAAATAAAAAGCCGATATGATTAGACAAAAAATAACACCTTGTCTTTGGGTTGATAAAGATGCCAAAGCAGTAGTAGATTATTACCTTTCTATTTTCAAAAATGGTAAACTGAAAGATTATCGCCGATACAAGAATCCACCTCAAGAAGAAGTAGAAGGTGGTCAAGATTACTTCGAAACAGCGATTATGGAAATTGGTGATATTGAATTTAGCATTTTAGCTGCAGGTCCATACTTCAAGTTTAATGAATCTGTTTCGTTTGTTATTAATTGCAAAGACCAGACAGAAGTAGATTATTATTGGGATGCTTTGACATCAAACGGTGGAGAAGAAGGTTCTTGTGGGTGGTGCAAAGACAAATATGGTTTATCGTGGCAGGTTGTTCCCGTTGAATATTTTGACCTTATTAACAGCGATGATTCTAAAGTCAGAGAAAAGGCAATGAGGAATACCTTTAAACAGAAAAAGTTAATTCTTTCAGAACTCAAATGAACTAGATAATATCGGTAAGAAGGACAAGTCAGAAAATATCAAAAGGGTACATTAAAGCTCGCAGTTGAAGCGGCAAATAATACTTTAAAAGAGATGAAATTCCGACAAAGACAAAGCAGACCAATAAAAGAAAGACGAAGAAGAACACCAAAATAAACTCGCCGACTTTATTAGAAGAATAAACATTCTTGATTAAAGTAAACCGCATATAATAAAGGGTCAGAAAGCCATGCCGTACGCAACTTTAATTTGCACTTCAAGATTTCTATTCAAATATTCATCCTTGGTAAAACATTTGACATGAAACCTTTCCTATTAATACTACAATGCCTTATATGTATCGCCAAAAGTTATGGACAGGTGGCCAATAGTTACGGACACATAGTTTTAGAAATTACAAAAGAAAAGGTTAAGCTCTCTACTAAAGTGGAAATTAAGTCGGCTTTTTCTGGTGGAGATTCTTCCTGGGTGCAATCTCTAGAGAAACATATTAACCAATCAATTCGGGCTGGCAAGCCATTAAAAAAAGGAAAATATATAGTTTCAGTGGTATTTATTTTAGCCAAGGATGGTAGTTTATCTGATACTCGTTGTGAAAAAGATCCAGGGTTTGGAGTGTGCGAAAAAGTTATACTTGCAATTAAAAAATCTGAAAAGTGGGTTCCTGCTGAACCCGTTAAAGTAAGAGAGTATCGTGTAACGCATTAATAACATTCCAAAAGTAGTCGGGACGGCGAGTCAAACTAGCGACGATCCCGAATGCATTCGGGACGACCCCTTGCTCCCTATGCAAGTGTCCCGCCGATGGCTGGACTACGTCCCTACCTAAAATGAAAAGACCCTTGATTACTCAAGAGTCTCTTCAATGTCGGGTACAGATGTTAGCGGCAAGCAGAAAACGACACAGTCCTAAACTTTTTGCCAAATGACAAATTTTGACAGAACTTTTTTCAACATCTTGCGACAATGAAAGAATTAATAAACTATCTACTTCAATTCGGACATTTAAATCAACAGCAAATTGACTTAGTACAACTTAAAGCAAAAGAAGTTGAATTACAGAAAGATGCCTATTTTTCAGAGGCCGGAAAAATTGCAAAACAGGTTGCTTTTATAATTGAAGGCGTTTTAAGGGTTTGTT
>JACMKU010000104.1 GCA_014379965.1 Chitinophagaceae bacterium | reverse complement strand
CAGGTGTTCAACCCCACTTTGAGAGATTAGGAGGTCGGATATGGGAAAGACAATTCTAGAGGTTAATAACCTCACAACAAAATATATTACCAGATTTGGTGAGGACGTCTATGCCGTTGATGGTGTATCACTAACAATCGAGGAAGGCAAGTCACTCGGTATTGCGGGCGAATCTGGCTGCGGCAAGTCGACTCTTGCACTCAGTCTGATGGGCTACTATTTTCCGCCGCTGCACTATACAAGTGGAGATATTATCGTCGACGGTCAAAACATTACCAACTTGAAGCCGGATGCGATTCGAAAATCTATCTTAGGTAACGAGATTGCTTATATTCCACAGGCAGCTATGAATGCCTTGAACCCGACACGAAAGATAATCCGTTTTATTGAGGACGTAATACTCGCTCATGATCCTAAGAGACCCAAAAAAGACATCCATGATCTTGCTCGGAAACGGTTTGAGGAGCTTGGTTTACCTGCATCGGTTTTGGATCGACATGCGGTCGAACTCTCCGGAGGAATGAAGCAGAGGACGGTAATCGCCATCTCGACAATTCTTTCACCTAAGGTGTTGATCGCCGACGAACCGTCAAGTGCACTGGACGTAACAAGTCAGAAGATGGTTATTAAAATGCTCCGCAATTTGATGGACAAAGGCTACATCAAGTCCATGATATTCATAACACATGAACTACCACTTCTCTACAATGTAACAGACGACATCATGGTAATGTATGCCGGTCAAATCGTGGAAAAGGGCACTGCAAAGGAAATGGTCTTTACTCCAACCCATCCATATTCCAAAGGCTTGATGGGCTCGATTATTGTTCCTGAAGCTGGTACGCGTGAAACCAAACTAACCGCAATTCCCGGAACACCCCCGAACTTGAAAAAGCCCCCGGCTGGTTGCCGCTTTGCGGAAAGGTGTAAATACGTGACCAGTGAATGTAAGGTAAACTCGGTAGGACTCAGGGAATTTGAAGATGGACGTAGCTACCGATGTATTATTGAAGTTGAAAAACTGAGGGAGGAATATAAATGAGTGATAAAAAACCCATATGTCTAAGCGGTAAGGGCGTCACGAAGGTATTCGGACTTGGAGCAAAGAAAACCGTTGCAGTCGACCATGTTGATTTTGAATTTTACCAAGGGGACCTAATCTCCATCGTAGGTGAATCCGGCAGCGGTAAGACGACAATTGCTAAAATGCTACTCGGACTTATTAGTGTGACGGAAGGAGAGGTATCCTTTTTAGGTAAACCTCGAGATATCAGTACACACAAAAAGAAAAAAGAATATTGGACGAACATTCAAGCGATATTCCAGGATCCATTCTCATCCTATAATGTATTTTCAAAGATAGACACAGTACTAATCGACTGTATCAATATGCGTGGTGGTAAGAATTTCTCTAAACAAAAGAAGATCGAGATGATGACTGAGGCGTGTAGTTTTGTTAATCTTAAATATGCAGAGTTGACCAATAAATATCCGTTCGAGCTTTCAGGCGGCCAGATGCAACGACTTATGATTGCACGAATCTTCCTCCTCAAGCCCAAAATACTTCTCGCGGATGAGCCAACCTCAATGATCGATGCGTGCTCGCGCGCCACGATACTGGATATGTTGATGCAATTACGCGATGAAATCGGTATGACTATCATATTTATCACACATGATATCGGTCTTGCCTACTACATCTCCGACCAAGTATACATCATGGAACACGGTAAAATTGTAGAGAATGGTACTCCGGATGAAGTTATTCTCAACCCGAAAGCAGAGTATACAAAACGCTTGATCAGTGACGTTCCTAAGATTTATGAGGAATGGGATCTTTCAACCGTCTAACTTTTGAATTCGAAAGGAGTACCAAAGTGAAATCGATTGATATTAAAAAATTAATTAAAGAACTCACCTTAGAAGAAAAAGCCGGTTTATGCTCCGGTGCTGATTTCTGGCATTCGAAAGCAGTTGAACGCCTTGATTTGCCGGACGTTATGGTTAGCGACGGTCCTCACGGACTTCGTAAGCAGGATATGTTAGACAAACAACTTGGGCTGGGAGCCAGCATTAAAGCAGTCTGCTTCCCGACTGCATCTGCCCTGGCTTGTTCCTTTGATGTTGAATTATTAAATACCCTTGGCTGTGCCTTAGGGGATGAATGTCAGGCCGAAGAGGTTTCTACTCTT
>JACMKU010000103.1 GCA_014379965.1 Chitinophagaceae bacterium | reverse complement strand
GAATAAAAATAGTAAACGGCGAAGTATACCTCGTGTATTTCTCCACTTCATAAACTTCAATCCCCGTTGATCCCCGGGCTCTCAGGGTCTTGATGTAGGCATCGAGCTCATTCAACGTCAGTCCATCGTACTTGCGATAATCGCTTTCGAATTCTTTAGGCTGAATAACCAGGGCAGTATCCAATGACGCACCACCTACGACAGAATCCTTGGAGATAATTCGTGGAGTTTCGAATCCGGGAACCACTTCAGGATTTTTGGCCATCTCAAAAACGCCCTCAACTTTTTTTACAGTCCAGTCCCTCAACGTCCATTTATGTTTTACCGAGTCCCACTCGATTCTGTTGGCATTCAGCTTTTCGATCAGTTTATTGTTCTCAAATTTTTCGATCGTGAAATGATAACCCGTTTGGTTGCTGTTGTTATAACTTTGCATGTACAAATAAACATCCGGTGCTACCTGTATATGAACATTTCGCTGATCAAAGTAATATTTGCTCTTAAGATGTTGCATTTCAAATTCCAACCGTGATTTGTTCGAGTTGGGAATGACCCATCCATTCAGAATAAAGTTAATGATCCCCACTAAAAGAGCGCCAACAAAATAGGGTAAAAGCATCCTCCGGAAGCTCATGCCGCTGCTGAGCATAGCGATGATCTCGGTATGACCTGCCATGCGGGAACAAACATATACCGTTGCGATGAAGATGGTGATGGGGGCAAGCAGACTTCCAATCCATGGAATGAAGTCGAGATAATAGCCAAAGATCTGGGGTGCGCTCAGCCCGGCTTTGGCAAACTTATCCATCTTCTCAGTAAGATCAATCACTGTGATAACGGCAAGCAGGATCAACACCACAAAGAAAAAAGTGCTTAAAAAACGCTTGAGAATATATTTGTCTAAAAGTTTCAAGTTCTTAAGAGGGAAGATTTAACATCCGTAATTCTTTTACAACCTGGTGCTAACCTTTTTCACCATGCTATCTTTCCAGGTAGCAAAGGTACCTTCAATTATCCGTTTTCTTGCCTCCTTTACCAGCCAGAGGTAGAAGGTCAAGTTGTGCAATGATGCAATTTGCGCGCCTAAAATTTCCTTGCTAATTATAAGATGGCGTAAGTAAGCCTTTGAATGAGAGTTGCTTGCATATCCACCAAGTTGTGCATCGATGGGCGAAAGATCGCCTTTCCATTTTTCGTTACGTATGTTGATGATCCCTTCAGTAGTAAACAGCATACCATTTCTCGCGTTCCGGGTGGGCATCACGCAATCAAACATATCGATGCCAAGAGCAATACATTCCAGAATGTTTTCAGGAGTTCCGACTCCCATTAGATAACGAGGTTTATCGGCAGGCAGTATACTGCAAACGAGGCTCGTCATGGCATACATGTCTTCGTGAGGTTCGCCAACAGACAGTCCTCCAATTGCATTTCCGGGTTGGTCCTGAGAGGCAATAAACATTGCCGATTCTTCACGCAGGTCTTTATATACACTCCCTTGCACGATAGGGAAGAGGACCTGGTCATAGGAGTACTTTGGGCCGGTGCTCGCAATTCTATTAACACAACGCTTCAGCCACCGATGAGTAAGTCCCATGGATTCTTTTGCATAGTTGTACTCGCAGGGATAAGGCGTACACTCATCAAAAGCCATAATAATATCCGCACCAATGGAACGCTGAATATCCATTACACTTTCTGGTGTAAATGTATGCCTCGATCCGTCGATATGAGATTTAAAAATAACGCCTTCTTCATTGATCTTTCGATTGGCACCTAATGAATATACCTGGTACCCACCGCTATCGGTTAAAATCGGGCCGTTCCACCCGTTGAATTTGTGCAAACCGCCAGCTTGCTCAAGCAGGTCGATTCCCGGCCTAAGGTAAAGATGATAGGTATTCCCGAGGATGATTTCTGCATGAATATCATTAGCAAGTTCTCGTTGATGCACAGCCTTTACCGATCCGGCAGTTCCCACCGGCATAAATATGGGAGTTTGAATTTCGCCATGGGACGTATAAAGTGTACCGGCGCGCGCTGAGGACCGGGTGTCTGTTTGAATAAGCTGAAATTTCATATGGCGCGCAAAAATACCTTTCTTCGGGCACAATTCCTCGACATGTAAG